>NZ_JAUBQH010000086.1:0-23975 GCF_036701145.1 Microcoleus sp. Pol17C6 | reverse complement strand
TTCGTTGAATCACCCTTATTTTCGCCTGGTTTAATTGACTTTATACTACCCGGTCGTAAAAAACCTACACCTGTCAGCTCCCCCTCTCCCCTTCTCCCCTTCTCCCCGCGCCCTGGCAATCATGATCTGCAGCAGCTTATTTAGCAGGAGTTGCAGCTTGAGAAGTCGGCGGCGCAATATTAATTAATGGCAAAGTTCCGCCTCCTCCCATTACTGTCGGAAACTGACCGTTCCATTTTTCAATTGCTTGCTGCTGCAAAATTTCGGCCGTTAAAGTTTGTCGCTGCAAGCGTTGAGCTTCTGCATGACCTTTAGCACGGTTGATTTCAGCTTGAGCGTCTTGGGTTGCTTTTTGAACTGTAAATTCTGCTTGTTTGGCCTCTTGTTCTGCTATTTGTTTGGATTCGATGGCTTTGCTAAATTCTGGAGAAAAGCCAAAATTGATTAAAGAAACATCTCGGACAATGACGCCGTAAGGTTCCAAACGCTTTTTGAGGCTGTTGTCGATTTCTGTTTTGAGTTCGGTGCGCTTAGTGATAATTTCTTCTGCGGTTTTTTTAGAAGTTGCTGCTTTGAGAACTTCAGAAATTGCCGGACTTAGAATGCTGGCAACAATTTTTTCTTCGTCTCCTATTTGTTGGTAAATTTGATTTACTTTGGCGGGATCTACATTCCAGTTGACTGCCAAATCTGTAGTAATGCTTTGCAAATCTTTGGATGCTGCATCTGCTTTCAAATCTGTTTTTTGTACCCGCACGCTGAGAGTTTTTACAGAGGTGACGATCGGTAAAATCGGGTGAATGCCTTCATCTAAAATCGCGTCTTGAACTTTCCCGAAGCGCATCATAACGCCGCGTTCCCCTGGGCCGACAATGGTAAAAGGTCTTAAAATCAAGGCTGCGATAATGAAGACGATGCCACCGACGATGTAGAGAGCTAGGTTGTACTTAACACTTTGCATGGTTTTCATATGTTGATTCACCTATGTTGTGTTACTTGATGTTAGTTTTATATTCATCTTATCTAAGATTATAGCTTCATGTTAATGGTGCAACAGCTCATAAATTCATTGATTTTTTTTCATAAAAGTCATATAGTTGCGAGGATCAGGGAACATCTTAGCTCGATGAGCGGGGATGTACAATGGCACTTGTAGCTGGGTGAGATTATTGATTAATAAATGTTTCAATCATCTTGACAAAGAGGACTTTTTTAGATAAAGCAGAAGTAAAGAAAGAACTCGATCGCTCTTTGACAAGCGATAAAATGGCGATCGCAAAGATAAAGCTTTCTAGAAAGCTAAAAAATCAGCATCAAATAGGTATTTTTTGTAAATTTTGAGTAGAAAATTGGAGAAGGGTGTCGATAAAACCTTTGGGGGTGGGTTCAAGCACAAGCGAAAGATAGAATTTTACTCTCCGACCTACAGACTCTATTTGTAAAATTAGCCTAGGTCGCCTTGCTCAACCCTCCGGAGTAGGAAAAAAGACTCCTTTGGCAAGTTAGGAATTTATAGCTACAAACGATAAAAATCCGAGTTTAAAAATGGCCGAAAAGAAGTTAAGCTTAGATGAGAACGGTTGAAGAGAAATCAAAATGTTGCAGCGACACCCTTGGCCGCAGACAGTTGAAGAGGCGATCGCCATTCAAGAACAGCTTCGGTCAGAGGTAATTACCGCCAATCAACTGGAGACAGTTCAGTACGTCGCAGGCGTAGATGTCGGCTACGACAGTGTAAACGATGTATCGCGGGCCGCTGTAACAGTTCTGAGCTTTCCCGACTTGCAGTTGCAGCAGCAAGCTGTGGTTCGCAGTCCTACCACTTTTCCTTATATTCCGGGTTTCCTGTCTTTTCGAGAAGTGCCTGCCGTTCTCGAAGCTTTAGAAAATATCAGTTTGAGGCCAGACTTGATATTGTGCGACGGGCAAGGACTAGCCCACCCCCGCAGATTCGGTCTTGCGTGCCATTTGGGGGTTTTGACCGGGATTCCCACGATCGGAGTTGCCAAAAATCGATTTATTGGAGAACATTCAGAAGTCGGACTCGACCGGGGCAGTTGGCAACCCTTGCTTCTGGAGGGATCAACGGTAGGCGCAGCGCTAAGGACGCAAACAGGGGTAAAACCGATGTATGTTTCGATAGGTCATAAGGTAAACTTGATAAGTGCGATCGAGTACGTCCTGCGCTGCGCCCCAAAATATCGCTTACCAGAAACAACTCGATCGGCAGACCAACTAACATCGGGATAACTGGCAAGCGCGGAAGGCATCAAAAAAAAAGTAAAAAGACCAAAAAAGCATCCGTCTTTGGACTTTTAATTTTTGATGTGGCGCCGCCCGAGTCAAAAAATCCTCTGAGTCTACTGCCAATCAGCTTTCGGTTCCATCCTTCCAGCGAACTAAAGAATGACTATACCTGAGAAAGAGGTATAAAAGTTGGGGGGGTTTATAGAATGATGGAAAGACAGTAACCAGCTTAAAACATTGGCGGCTCTAACTATAGTGGCCGGGCGTGAACTATTTTTAGTTCACATTTGTAAATTATGAAATATTCATCCTGCGAGTTAAACCAAAAGCTTAGATTCGTCTGATGAGGTTTCATAATTTACCGTCGGATATCTCACCACTGACTGGAAGTAACCATCACAGTGGGAGGCGAAGGCGCGATCGAGCTAAAAAATCAGAAACAAACAAGGAGACAGTCATGGCTGAGAAAAGCAAACGCGGATTCGCTTCTATGGATGCAGAAAAACAGCGCGCAATTGCTAGCAAAGGCGGAAAAGCTGCACACGAGAAAGGAACTGCACACGAATTCACCCCTGAAGAAGCCAGACAAGCTGGTCAAAAAGGCGGCGAAGCTGTCAGCAGAAATCGCGAACACATGGCTCAAATTGGTCGCGAAGGCGGTCGCAAAAGCCGCAAGAGCGAAGCTTAAGTCTTTCAAGGCTGGCCCTGTAATGAAAGATTGCACAGTTGCAGCGTGAGAGATAGCACTAGGACAGTAAACGTTTGAGGAGGTGGGGCGATCGAAGTTACCAAGGTAGTTCGATCGCCCCACCTCCAAAATTCGTGACTAGCGCACCAAAGCTTCGCAAATGTGAAAACCCCACAGGAATTAGTTTTTAGCAATCGCTGCTCAATCTTTAACGGCAAATTTTTAACAAAGCTGCACTGCGGTCAAGAATTTTGCGGGGAAGAAAAGCGCGCAAGCGCGAGTCAGTCTCTCAAAAACAGCCAATACGAGCACTAAAAGCCCCGAATTCAGGGCTTTTTTGTTTAGCTGCACATAATATTTTTATATCAATTCCGGTTGCACTCCTCATGATGGTTGACTGTTGACTCTTGACTCTTGACTCTTGACGGGCGGGTCGAAAAACTGAATAGTTGAGTGTTAACTGTTGACTCGATTTTATTATTTCGATGCAACCGGAAACGATATTAGAAGTTCGATCGAGTGGGCGTCAATAATTATAATTAAGTTTTTTGGTGAGGAAGTCCGTCCTCAAAATAAATCAGCTAATATTTTTTTATTATATTTTTGAGCTAACTATAAAATCATGACAAACCAGCTCACTTTAGCATGGACAGAAGCTGGGGTGCGTCAAACTCAGACAATTCAAAACGGACAGCCGAGCAAAAATCCGGGAACCGTGAGGCTAGGGCGCGATCCGGCGAAGTGCGATATAGTATTTTCGCATCCCAGCGTATCGGGGCTGCACGTTGAAATATTTTTTAATCAGGAATTGCAGGAGTATGCAGTGCGGAATTTGCGCGAAAGCAATCCGCCGCTGGTAGATGGAAAAATTCTCGCCCGAGGCGAAGCAAAATTGAACTCGGGAAGTCACATCCATTTAGGGCAAGTGCAAATCGAGGTGGTGAATGTGACGGAGGTGCAGGTAGCCGCGCCCCAGACAGTTTTGCTGTCTGGGCCTCCCGCACCTGGTAATTTTCAGCAGACGGGGCCTTCAAAATACGGTTTGCAGTGTCCCAAATGCAGCCGAATTTCGCCTTACGCGCAGTTGAATGCGGGGTGTCCGTGGTGCGGTACTTCTTTGGCGGCGGCGGCGAGTGTGATGATCTCTCCGTGAGAGTTTGAAAAAGGGAAAATCGGGCTATCCGCTAAACACTCTCAACTTCAAAAATCTTTTTTGCAGAAAGCTCAAAGCCGACGGCTGATGTTTAAAAAATCATGAATTCTCAACCCTTGCGCCTGCGACTGACTTGGACAGATACAGCTACGGGGGATTGTCGATCCCCGATACTCGACTTACCCATCGCTTTGGGACGAATTTTTGAAGCTATGCCCCCTACAATCAACGGGAAACGAGTTTCTCGAATTGCCCTCAGCAGCAGTCAAGTTTCTCGCTTTCACGCAGTGATTGGCACCGAAGGTAACAGTATTTTACTTACTGACACGGGCAGCCGCAACGGTACTTTTGTTAACGGCATTCGCCAAACCCGTTGCGTGCTGGCAAACGGGGATATGCTGCAAGTTGGGCCCTACGCGATCGGCATTTCTTTTGCTGTTAATTCCCCTGAAATGCCGTCGGTCAATTTTCATATTTTCTTTAACCCGCAGACCAATGGGCCCGATCCCGCGTTGGGGCAGCCAATAATGTTGCAGCTTCCTCAAACAAGTAGTAGGGGAGAATTTCCGCCGATCGAATTTTTGCAAGCTTCTCAAGTGTCAATGCGATCGCTCGAATCTAGGGGACTCCCTGTGACAGAAGTTGATTGGGCTGCTGTTGGCGGCGGTTTGGGCAGCTTTATTTGGGTGGATTTGCTGAGAATGTGCGGCGTGAAAATCGATCGAATTGCGGTTTTGGGCATGGAAAACCAGCCTTACGCCCGCTATCTGCGTCTGTGTCTCAATTCTCAAATTCCGCTGCGGGAACGCCTAAGATCGAATTCTGACTCTTGTCCAGACAACATTTGGGGGTGGCCTCCCTATGCTTTGCGGGAAGCTTGGCAGGAATTGCGGAAAGGGCGTTTGGGGATGTCGTTGAAGTTGATGTGGCAGGTGTTTGCTGAACCGACTTTTGCCGAAACTTATACGCCTCGCGCGGGTAATGTGTTTGATTCTATTGACAGGGAAGTCGATCGAATTGGGTGGAATCAGATGTTTCGCTACGGTAGAGTGCGGGGAATTCGCAAAACAGATGACGGCAGGTACGCGATCGCTTATTCTCGATCGGATGCGGATCACCGCGAACACGCTTTTTTAATCGCCAAATACGTACATTTAGCCACCGGCTATCCCGCCATTCAATTTCTGCCCGATTTGCAAGCTTATCGCGAAAAAACCCAGGATTTTGAGTCGGTTGTCAACGCTTATGAAAGCCACGACGGCGTTTACGAAAAATTGGAAGCCAGCGGCGGCAGCGTGTTAATTAGAGGCCGGGGAATTGTGGCTTCCCGCGTGGTGCAGCGAATTTACGAAGCGCGACAGCGGAACCGCAACATTCAAGTATTGCATTTGATGCGATCGCCCAAACCTCAAGGTAACAAATTTAAACTCGCTCAGCGAAGAGTCGAAAATCACTACGAATTTCAACCTTTCAACTGGCCAAAAGCTTGCTGGGGCGGCGAACTCCGCGTACTTTTGGAACAAGCCGCCCCGGAATTGCGGCCGCAGTTGCTCACCGACTGGGGCGGAACTACTACAGCCCAGCGCAGCGACTGGCGGCGGATTGTCAAAGAAGGTTTAAGTCAAGGATGGTATCAAATTACCTTCGGGGAAGTCGAGCGAGTCGAGCGCGACAGTCAAAACCGCACGGTGACGTACATTCAGGAGAAGGAACTTAAAGGGCAAATTAAGTTAGAAGCTGATTTTATTATTGATGCTACGGGTTTGGACGCTAAGGTAAAAACCAGTCCCCTGTTAAACGATTTGGTAGCTCAATATAATCTTCCCCTCAACGGTTTGGGCCGGCTGAGTGTTAACAACGATTTTGAAGTGCCCGAATTGCGGAATTCTTCTGGTAGCAACGGAGAAGGCCGGGTATACGCAGCAGGCGCGATTACTTTGGGGGGGCCTTACGCGCCCGTAGACAGTTTTTTGGGCTTGCAATACGCCGCCTTGCGATCGGTTGAAAGTCTGGCCGCCAACCGAGTTGCTGGTGTGCGGAAATTGAGCGTTTGGCGATCGTTTGTGCAGTGGTTGAAGTGGATTTTAAATAAATCTCCCGACTAACTTGAAGGACGAAGTTCGGCAACAAGCAATGTAGAAGATTGAATTGATTTAACTGAGCTTCGCGTTCAATCTAAAATCTAAAATCTAAAATCCCAAATCGCACAACCTTCCCATTCAATCTAAAATCCAAAATCTAAAATCGCATGACTCCCACCTTATTCGGCCGCTGGCAAACTCGATTATTTTTATTTGCCACCGTAGGCGTTTTAGTTACGCTGCCCTTTTGTCTGGGTTTAATTACCTCCCAATCAGGCTCAATCTTTTTCTGGATTTTAGGGTATGTAGCGATTTGGGGCCTCGGCTGGGATGCTTTATATATCTACATCCAACAGTTCCGCTGGGATCGAGATTGGCCCGGCGCGTTTCAATTACTCGCTGGAATTTGGGAAGCACTTTTTGTGTTATTTTTAATCAAAATTATCGGTTTGCCGGGGATACCTGCACAAGATTTTGACTTGGGAGCTTTTGCCTTGCATTATAGTTTAGTGTGGCTGGCTATTTATCTGGCATCCCAAACACTGATGCGGATTTTGTTTCCCCACTGGCGTTTCCGAGGCGGGCAATGGTTGTAATAATACCTGTAGGGGCAGTTTTTACCAACAAGAATCGCCTCAAACCAATAATCTCATAAACCCGCTCCGGCCATTCTACCAATTCCCAATTCCCTACAGAATTTACAGTCAGGTGTACCGAACCCTGGGCACTCAACATAATTTATAGTAAGCTCAACTCAAAATTGCTCTGATCCTTCAATGCACCGTCCTCCTTGTATTTTCTCATTTTTTTCGGGTTCTGGCTTCCTCGATTTGGGCTTTGAGTCGATCGGCTTTAATGTAGCGTATGTCAATGAAATTTTCCCACCTTTCATGCAAGCATACCGCTATTCTCGGCAGTGCCTGAATTTGCCGCTACCAGAATACGGATATTGCGAAGGAGAGGAAGCAGATGTAACTCGACTTGTAGGGGGAGAAGCAGCTTTTCGCCTGCGGGAATTAATGCAAGATGCCCGCAAGCATCACGATATTGTAGGATTTATCGCGGGGCCGCCTTGTCCTGACTTTTCTATTGGTGGTAAAAACCGAGGTGGGGAAGGAGATAAAGGCAAACTTTCAGCTTCCTACATTGAATTAATTTGCCAACAGCAGCCGGATTTCTTTTTGTTTGAAAACGTCAAAGGTTTGTGGAGAACCCAAAAACATAAAGCTTTTTACGGGGAACTAAAACATCAGTTGGCTGATTCTGGATACGTTTTTGCCGAACGTTTAATTAATGCGATAGAATACGGTGTGCCGCAAGATAGGGATAGAATTATTTTGATTGGAATTAAAAAAAGCCTTATCAAAAATCTGGGCATTTCCCTAGAAGAAAAAAGCCAAATGTTATCCGAAAGTTTATTTCCTTGGCAAGGTCATATATTATATCCCAAATCAGAAATTTTTTCTCATCCTTGGCCTGAGAGAAATGCCTTTGCAGCCGATAACTTCTTGCCTTGTCCTGATGACCTGCCCCAAAATTTAACGGTAGAATTTTGGTTCCAAAAAAATGACGTTCTCAACCATCCCAATGCCAAACACTATTTTCAACCCAAAGCAGGCATTAAGCGGTTTGCGTCCGTTGATGAAGGAGATGATTCAAAAAAATCTTTCAAGCGATTGCACCGGTGGCGTTATTCGCCAACAGCTTGTTACGGCAATAACGAAGTTCACTTGCACCCTTACAAACTTCGCCGGCTTTCAGTTGCAGAAACACTGGCTATTCAGTCACTGCCAAAAGATTTTGCACTGCCGGAAAAGATGACGTTGACTAATATGTTTAAAACTGTTGGCAATGGGGTTCCTTATTTGGCTGCACAAGGTATTGCCAAAACAATTTTACAGTTTTTATATAACTAAAAAAAACGAATAGCCAGATACCCAACTTCGCCGAATTTGTCGGGTATCTAAAACTCTTTGTAGTGCTAAGGGGCGCATTGCGTACCCTACAATTACTAAAATTCCCAATTACCAGACGTATCTCGTTTAACACAGAAGTGTTATAATAAAGTGTTAAGGTTGAAAACCTATATTTTTTATTTGCCTGCAATTCGCCATGACCGTTAAACCCCGCCGCTATCACATCACTACTTTCGGATGCCAGATGAATAAAGCCGACTCGGAACGGATGGCCGGCATTCTGGAAAATATGGGCTTTGAGTTCTCGGAAGACCCGAACGAAGCTAGCTTAATTCTCTACAATACTTGCACGATTCGCGACAATGCCGAACAAAGAGTTTATTCTAACCTCGGAAGGCAAGCTCATCGCAAGCGCCAAGAACCGGGTTTAACTTTAATTGTAGCTGGATGCGTGGCGCAGCAGGAAGGTGAAGCGCTGCTGCGGAGAGTGCCGGAATTAGACTTAGTAATGGGGCCGCAACACGCTAACCGACTTGAAGATTTGCTGGAACAAGTTTTTGAGGGCAATCAAGTTGTGGCGACAGAAGCTGTTGAGATTATGGAGGATATTACTAAGCCGCGCCGCGACAGCAAGGTGACTGCTTGGGTGAATGTAATTTACGGCTGCAATGAACGTTGCACTTATTGTGTTGTCCCCAATGTTCGCGGGGTTGAACAGTCGCGAATGCCGGAGGCAATTCGGGCGGAAATGGAGGATTTGGGCCGTCAAGGTTACAAGGAAGTAACTTTGTTGGGGCAAAATATTGATGCTTACGGACGCGATTTGCCGGGGACAAAACCGGACGGCAGCAACCAGCATACTTTGACGGATTTGCTTTATTTTGTTCAGGATGTGCCGGGAGTCGATCGCCTCAGATTTGCTACTAGCCACCCGCGCTATTTTACGGAAAGATTGATTAAGGCTTGTGCTGAATTACCGCAGGTTTGCGAACATTTTCACATTCCTTTTCAGTCCGGGGATAATGATATTTTGAAAGCGATGTCGCGGGGTTATACTCAGGAAAAATATCGCCGGATTATTGATACCATTCGCCGTTATATGCCGGATGCTTCGATTACTGCAGATGCGATTGTCGGTTTTCCTGGGGAGACGGAAGCGCAGTTTGAGAAGACTTTGAAGTTAATCGAAGACGTTGGTTTCGATTTGGTGAATACTGCGGCTTATTCGCCTCGCCCGGGGACGCCGGCGGCTTTGTGGGAAAATCAGTTGAGTGAGGAGGTGAAAGCCGATCGCCTGCAACGAATCAATCATGTAGTCACAACAACGGCGATGGAACGATCGCAGCGCTATTTCGGACGCACTGAAGAGGTTTTGGTGGAAGTCCAGAATCTCAAAGATTCAACTCAGGTGATGGGACGCACTCGCGGCAATCGTCTCACATTTTTTAAGGGCGATATTGCAGAATTGGCGGGTAAAATTGTGCGGGTTAAAATTACAGATATTCGCGCTTTTAGTTTGACCGGAGAAATGCTGTAAGCTGTTGGGGCCTTTAAATTGTATGTCAAGAAATAATCAAACAATGACTGGGGAGTTTCTTCGATGCCGCCCGCCATATACAATTTAAATTCGCAACAGCTTATGCTTAATTCTTAGTTTATGTCGCGTACTTCCTGTGAGAGCTGCGCTAACTGCGTGTATATTTGTCAAAAAGTACCGGGAGTATTGAAAAATGACAAAGATGCGGATCGGGTTATTGTTCGGGGGGCGATCGGGCGAACACGAAGTCTCAATTAGTTCGGCGCGGGCGATCGCCCGCGCCCTCGCTGCTGACGAAAATGCCTCTAAATACGAAGTTCTGCCCTTTTATATCCAAAAAGACGGCCGCTGGTTATCAGGAACTTTACCTCAACAAGTATTAGCAGCAGGAAAACCCCTAGAAATAGAGGGACAAGGAGAAGAAGGAGGAGAAACAGGACAACAAAACTCTTCTTTGTCTTCCCTATCTCCCCAATTTCCCAGTTTTAATGCCGTAGATGTTTGGTTCCCTGTTTTGCACGGCCCGAACGGCGAAGACGGTACGGTGCAAGGGTTGCTGAAATTAATGCAAGTTCCTTTTGTCGGTTCCGGGGTTTTAGGTTCGGCCCTGGGAATGGATAAAATTGCGATGAAAATGGCTTTTGCTCACGCTGGTTTACCGCAGGTAAAATACATCGCTGTCAACCGTTCCGAAATCTGGTCTAATCCTTGCGTTTTCCCCAAACTGTGCGACAAAATTGAAGCTGATTTGGGCTATCCTTGCTTTGTTAAACCAGCTAATTTGGGTTCATCTGTGGGAATTTCTAAAGCTCGATCGCGCGCTGAATTAGAAGCAGCACTCGACAGCGCCGCTAGCTACGATAGGCGGATAATTGTCGAAGCGGGTGTGGTTGCTAGAGAATTAGAATGTGCTGTTTTGGGTAACGACAACCCCCAAGCTTCAACGGTGGGAGAAATTAGTTTTCAAAGCGATTTCTACGACTACGAAACTAAATATACCCAGGGACAAGCCGACTGCTCAATCCCCGCAAAAGTCAGCGCTGCGATCGTCTCGCAAATCCAAGAAATGGCAGTACAAGCATTTTTGGCTGTAGACGCGGCAGGTTTAGCGCGAGTTGACTTTTTCTACATTGAATCAACCGGAGAAGTTTTGATTAACGAAATCAACACTTTTCCTGGCTTTACAGCTACCAGTATGTATCCGCAAATGTGGGCAGCGGACGGCATTTCTTTCCCGGAATTAGTAGACCGTTTAATTCAATTAGCTCTCGAACGGCACGGGGAAAAAGGTTGAATCGCGCGCTGCCAACTGCTGCCTTGCCAACAGCAAAAAATATTTTTTTCGCAGGTGATATATCCATACCAGCGGAAACGATATAACATGGTTGTGGCAGGCAGTGCCTGCCAGCAACCCCATTTCCGCTGCGGGTCGAGCAACTGGGAATTTTCAGCGGTCGGGTATAAATAAATGCAACATAAAATGGTTAACGGAGAAGGGCGAATAGCAGTGTCAATCTCACATCTTGCATCTCAAATTTTAACTCGGTTAACTTAGATGAGACGTTTCACTCAACTGCCGCAGTGGTGGACTTACGGACTGGTATTTCCCCTAGCGGTACTCAACTGCTGGTTAGCCCTCCTAGTCTTTGAATATTTTCGCGCCCTGATTACAGTTTTGGTCGTCGCCACAGTGCTGTCTTTTTTGCTAGATTATCCAGTGCGCTTTCTGCACAGATACGGCCTGAAGCGCGATCGAGCAGTTTTGTCGGTATTGTTTTTGACTTTACTGCTATTGGTGGTTTTAGGTCTGACTCTAGCCCCGATTCTGCTAAACCAAATTACTGAACTTGCCACCCGACTGCCGACTTGGATAGTTTCTGGCACAGAACAGATTGAAGCGTTCAACAAGTGGGCGGAAAATCGCAATCTCCGCATTGATGTCAGCGGTTTGACTACCCAATTGAGCGATCGACTTTCATCTCAATTGCAGTCTCTCACTGGCGAAATTCTCAAATTTGGCTTGGGTGCTGCCGACAGTCTGTTGAATTTCCTCCTCACAATAGTCGTGACATTCTACTTGCTCTTGCACGGCGATCGCGTATGGGAAGGATTGTTTAAATGGTTTCCTTCCAAGCAGAGCCTTCAATTGCGAGAGTTGCTGGCGCGAAGCTTCCACAACTACTTCGTCGGGCAAGCAACTTTGGCAGGTTTGATGGGACTGTCTATCACTGTTGCTTTTTTAATTTTGCGAGTTCCCTTCGGACTTCTGTTCGGTTTGGGTGTGGGTGTAATGACTATGATTCCCTTCGGGGCACCTTTCAGTATTTGCATTGTCAGTTTGCTGATCACATTAAACAACTTTTGGCTCGGCGTCACCGTTTTAGCTGTCGCTACAGTAATTGAGCAAATAATTGAAAGCGGGGTTGCTCCTCGGTTATTAGGCGGTTTTATCGGTCTCAATCCTGTGTGGATTTTAGTGGCGCTGCTGGTGGGGGTTAAGGTGGCAGGAGTAGCAGGTTTGTTAGTTGCTGTGCCGATGGCTGGTTTTATTAAGAATACTGTTGATGTTTTGGAAAGTTCGAGGAAAAAGTCGAGGGAAATCGATTCGGTTAGTTCCATTGAACCTATGGAGCAATAAAATTCCTCCATAGGTTCAAATTTTAGATTTGAAGAGAGTTTTTGCAGGCTATTTTGACTTAGGTTTAGTTGGTACTTTAGCTTGAGGCTTTACAGGTTTTTTACTTCCTGCTTTCGGGTGAGGCTTTCGGATACTTTAGCTGCTATCCTTCCTGGATGCAGGCCGGGTCAAAAACCCCGTTTCTACGTTAACGTCGATCGCTCACAACGAAGATTTTGCGTAGAAACCTGGTTTTTTGGAGTGCAAGATTGTTGTTGACTTCGGATATCAATCCTGTAAAAAGTTCGCGGGAAATGCGGAATATGCGAGCTAGCTACCGTAGTTTGTATTATCGCACTCAGACAGCAATTCGCCAGTGCCGACCCAGTTCGATCGTACTCAAAAGCTGGAATCCACAGACAATTTACCTGCGGCTGTCCGGTTTCTACCCCAGCTTGTAGGGTAAACCCCACCAGTCAAGCAGATATCATAAATGCTTGAATTAAAATTAAAGAACCTTTAGTTCAAATTTAATTACAGTAGGTGCTAAAAATGCAAAACCATAATTATAACTCTCGCTCTAACTCTCACCAAATCAATACTATGTCAACCAAAAATAGACCTGCTGACTCTCAGCGTTCTCGCCGTTTCTATTTGCCGAAAAAACTTGCTTTTTTATCCCTCATTTTGGTCGGCTCCACCGCAACTGTTGGGTGCAACGCCCTAACTTCTCAAGTTCCGGGAAGTTCTAACGCCATTCAAGCTGAACCTTCAACTACAGCGCCAATCTCAGCATTGCCTGCAAATATACTGCCCTCTCAAGACTCTAATTTTGTCACTAAAGTTGTGCAGGAAGTCGGCCCGGCAGTGGTGCGGATCAATTCGTCTCGCACGGTTACGAACCAAGTTCCAGATGAGATACCCGAGCAATTCCGCCGCTTCTTCGGTTCAGAATCTCCGATTGCGCCGGGAAATCGGGTAGAACGGGGTTCCGGTTCGGGTTTTGTTTTTGGTTCTGATGGCCGCATTTTGACTAACGCTCACGTTGTTAACGGGGCGGATACGGTGACGGTAAAACTGAAGGATGGCCGCGAATTTGTCGGCAAAGTTTTAGGCGTAGATACAGTTACTGATGTGGCTGTTGTTAAAATAGAAGCTAACAATTTGCCTGTGGTGAATTTGGGCAAATCTGAAGAGTTACAGCCGGGAGAATGGGCGATCGCGATCGGCAATCCCCTCGGTTTGGACAATACTGTGACTGTGGGCATTATTAGCGCTACAGGCCGTTCTAGCGCCGATGTCGGTGTTCCCGACAAGCGCGTCAGCTTTATTCAAACCGACGCTGCGATCAATCCCGGCAATTCCGGTGGCCCGCTGCTGAACCAGCGCGGTCAAGTTATCGGCATGAATACGGCGATTATTCAAGGCGCTCAAGGATTGGGTTTTGCTATTCCGATCGATCGAGCACAACAAATTGCCGACCAATTAGTAACAGCAGGAAAAGCCGAACATCCTTATCTCGGCGTTCGGATGTTGAGCATTACTCCCGAAATCAAGAGAGAATTTAATCAAAATCCCAACACCAAATTGAGGCTGACTGAAGATAAAGGCGTGTTAGTTTTGGGAGTTGCGAAAAATTCTCCGGCGGCACAAGCTGGAGTTCGCCTTGCCGATGTGATCAAGAAAATCAACGGTACAGAAGTAAGTGATGCTGGCAGCGTACAGCAAATTGTCGAGAAAAGTACAGTGGGCAGCGATCTGCAGCTTGAATTGAGCCGCGGCGGACAACCTGTTACTGTAGCGGTGAAAGCGGGTGCTTTTCCAGCGGATCTGCAGCCGTAGAATTGTTGATTGAAACTTATATCTTGCACGCAGAAGCAAGAGTCCGGCAGGGCTTTAAACCCCTGCCTCCAAGTATCAGTCCTATCCAAGAGGACTGATACTAATCTACTGTCAATAAATACGGATTAATTATTAGTCGGTTTTAACATTAGTCGGTTTTAACCGGATTGTGCTGTGATAGGGTTTCAACCCCCGTCGGCAGGTCAGGGGTACTCGTTATTGTAAGTTACCATAATTTATAGGGGTTATTAAGAGGTAGAAAAATGGCTAACATTAATCGGAGGCGTACTGAAAATATTAACGGTAACTTTTATGTAGACAATACCTGCATTGACTGCGATACTTGTCGGTGGATGGCACCTGAAGTATTTGGTCAAGCGGGAGAACAGTCTGCGGTTTACCACCAGCCAACTAATGAAACTGAAGAAATGCGATCGCTCGCGGCTCTTTTGTCTTGTCCCACAAGTTCGATCGGCACTGTAGAAAAACCCAAAAGCATCAAACAAGCCCAGCAACTGTTACCCGCACTCGTAGCAGAAAATGTCTATCACTGCGGCTACCACTCAGAGAAATCCTACGCCGCAGCCAGCTATTTAATTGTCCGTCCCGAAGGAAATATTTTAGTTGATTCTCCCCGTTTTGTGCCGCCGCTAGTCAAAAACATAGAAGCAATGGGCGGCATTCGCTATCTGTACTTGACTCACCGCGATGATGTGGCAGATCATCAACAATACCGCGATCATTTTGGCTGCGATCGCATTCTCCATGCTGATGAAATTAACCCGGGTACTCGCAGTGTAGAAATTCAATTGTCAGGCAGAGAACCGCATCAAATCGCAGATGATTTGTTGATTATTTCTGTACCCGGTCACACGAAAGGTCACACAGTTTTGCTGTACAATAACAAGTTTTTGTTCACCGGCGATCATCTTGCTTGGTCGGAAAGCTTGCAGCAGCTAGTTGGCTTTCGCGAAGTCTGTTGGTATTCTTGGTCGGAACAAATCAAATCTATGCAAAATTTGGCTAATTACTCGTTTGAATGGGTGTTGCCGGGACACGGCCGCAGGTATTATGCCGATCGACAAACAATGAGCAATCAAATGCAACAGTGTGTTGCTTGGATGCTCAGTGCTTAATACCGCAGATTTCAACTAAGTGAAGTACATTCACCCCACCCGCCCTATCGAGTACCCTCCCCTTAATAAGGGGAGAGTTGGGGAGGGGTGTACTCCATTTAGATGCCAAACGCTGTAGTTGAAAACCCCTTTTATTCTCCGCCGTTGAAACAACTATTAGATACACAAAGTCCTAGCAGAGGGGGACTAAGAAGAAGTGGGGATATTTAAGCCGGATTGGGTATTAAGCCTTTGGAATGGCAACCAAAGTGATAGAATTAGCGGGATAAGTTGCCTGAAAACCGGCGGCGCTGACACCTAAATCGGTCTGACGGACGATCGCCTGCAAATTCGCATCGCTATAACTGTAAACTTGAGCTTTGGCGGCTGGGTTAAATCCTTTCAAACTCAACTTGCTGGTCAAATTTTGGCTAGTTTTATTAATAATTACCAGCGTCAGAGTACCATCACTGGTACGATCGGCTGCGTAGATTGACAAAAGCCCTTGATCTGTGCTAGCTGAGCGCACCCAAGTATCGCCGTACTTACCGCCTTTTCCGTCGTAATTCATGTACATTCGGAAAGCCTAAGCCCCCGGTTCCGATATACATTTAAATTTTATTTTTTGGGCGGGCTAGAAGCACCCCACAAGATTATATGCGTAAGGTGCCCATTGCCCACCCGGAGAGACTTATTTAACCTTGACTGTAAGCCTCCATTGGCAAACAAGAACAGACAAAATTGCGATCGCCAAACGCATTATCTATCCGGCCCACCGCCGGCCAAAACTTATATTCGCGAGTCCAAGGTGCCGGATAAGCCGCTTGCGCGCGAGTATAAGGACGATTCCACTCATCAACCATCAGAGATTCTGCGGTGTGCGGCGCATTTTTCAAGACATTATTTTGCGCGTCAACATTACCTTTTTCAATCTCCGCAATTTCGCCTCGAATCGCAATCATCGCCTCGCAAAAACGGTCTAATTCCTGCTTTGATTCGCTTTCCGTCGGTTCCACCATTACCGTACCTGCGACCGGCCAAGAAACCGTCGGCGCGTGATAGCCGTAATCCATCAACCGTTTAGCGATATCTTCGACTTCAATAGCCGCAGATTTTTTGAGCGATCGCAAATCTAGAATACACTCGTGCGCCACCAAACCAGCTTTCCCTTTGTACAAAACCGGATAATAAGATTCTAAGCGTTTTGCCATGTAATTAGCATTAAGAATTGCTACTTTTGTTGCCTCAGTTAAACCCACTCCTCCCATCATCCGAATGTACATCCACGAAATAGGCAAAATGCTAGCACTTCCCCAAGGCGCGGCGGAAACAGCACCAACTGATATTTGTTGACTGTTGACTGTTGACTGTTGACTGTTAAGAATAGAATGACTGGGCAAAAATTCTACTAAATGAGACATTACCCCAATCGGCCCCATTCCCGGCCCGCCGCCGCCGTGGGGAATACAGAAAGTTTTGTGCAAATTCAAGTGACAAACATCAGCACCAAAATCACCGGGGCGGCACAAACCAACTTGAGCATTCATATTCGCGCCGTCCATATAAACTTGTCCGCCGCAGTTGTGAACTATCTCGCAAATCTCTTTAATTTCTTCCTCAAAAACGCCGTGCGTTGATGGATATGTCACCATCAAAGCCGCCAGTTCATTTTTGTGCTTTTCGGCTTTTTTATGTAAATCTGCCACATCAATATTACCCTGGGAATCGCACTCTACAGCAACTACTTTCATCCCCGCCATCACTGCGCTAGCCGGATTTGTACCGTGGGCGGACTGGGGTATCAAACATATATTTCGGTGAGATTCGCCTCGGTGTTCGTGGTATTGGCGAATAACTAACAAACCCGCGTATTCGCCTTGGGAACCGGCGTTTGGCTGCAAAGAAATTCCCGCAAAACCTGTGGTTTCTGCCAGCCACTGTTCTAGTTGCACGAACATCTTTTGATAGCCACGAGTTTGATCGCGGGGTGCAAAGGGATGTATCTTGCCAAATTCTGCCCAAGTCACGGGCATCATCTCTGCAGTGGCATTCAATTTCATTGTGCAAGAACCCAAGGGAATCATCGATGTATTTAGCGATAAGTCCTTGGCTTCTAAACGGTGCAAATACCGCAAAAGTTCAGTTTCTGAATGATAGCTGTTGAAAACTGAATGGGCGAGATAGCTGCTGGTGCGATCGCAAAAATCTGGTAATGTCAAATAGCCACTCAATGCGTCTGCATCCAGCGGAATGTTGAGAGCATTCTGCCCGTCCGCCCTGATATAATCTTTATCCTGTGCAAAAATTTTCCACAACTCTTGCACATCTTCAACGCTGACAGTTTCATCTAAAGTGATTCCCACTGTCGAATCATCGAAAATTCGGAGATTAATTTTGCGAACTTTAGCAGCTTCTAGAATTTCTGACAGCGGTTTATCTCCCAATTCTACCCGCAAAGTATCGAAGAAATGTTGAGAACCAATTTTGTATCCGAAACTTCTTAAACCGGATGCCAAAAGTGCTGTTAAACTCCATACTTTCTCAGCAATGTCTTTCAGTCCAGACGGGCCGTGATAAACAGCATACATACTCGCCATCACTGCCAGCAAAACTTGAGCAGTACAAATATTGCTAGTAGCTTTTTCGCGGCGGATGTGCTGTTCGCGAGTTTGCAAAGCCAAGCGCAAAGCAGATTTGCCATTAGCGTCTTTAGAAACGCCGACAATTCGCCCCGGAACTTGCCGTTTAAACTCTTCTCGCGTGGCGAAATAGGCGGCGTGGGGTCCTCCGAATCCCATCGGCACTCCGAAGCGCTGAGTGCTTCCTACGGCTATATCCGCGCCGAATTCGCCGGGGGGTGTGAGCAAGCAAAGGCTCAATATGTCGGCGGCGACTGTGACTAATGCGCCGACTTCGTGTGCCGATCGAATAAAATCCGTATAGTCGTAAATTGCGCCGTCTGTGGCGGGGTATTGCAGGAGAGCGCCGAAGATTGTACGATCGAACTCAAAGCTTTGATGGTCCCCGACAATTACCTCAATTCCCAGCGGCTTAGCGCGAGTTTGCACAACTTCAATAGTTTGAGGGTGGCAATCTTGGGAAACAAAAAACGCTTTTGCCTTATTTTTGCTGGCGCCGTAACTCACCGCCATCGCTTCCGCCGCCGCTGTCCCTTCATCCAGCAAAGAAGCGTTGGCAATTTCCAAACCCGTGAGGTCAATGATCATGGTTTGGAAATTCAGTAAAGCTTCCAATCGCCCTTGAGCAATTTCAGCTTGGTAGGGAGTGTAAGCTGTATACCAGCCGGGATTTTCTAGGATATTCCGCTGAATGACGGGGGGAGTGATGCAGTCGTGATATCCAGTGCCGATGTACGATCGAAATACCTGATTTTTTGCAGCAATTTCTTTCAATTCTGACAAAGCGCTGTACTCGCTTTGCGCTGCGGGAAGTTGTAAGGGTTGAGAAATACGAATCGCCGCTGGAACCGTTTTGTCAATCAACTCATCGAGGCTGGAAATGCCCAAAACATTGAGCATTTGCTGGATTTCGCTGGGGGTCGGGCCAATGTGCCGGCCCGCAAAACCATTGATGGAGGAAAGGTTTTGCTGCTGACTGGGTTCAAGTTGAGGGCTGTAGAGTACCAAGGCGGATTCTCCTGAATAGACTTTTGCTTCTTTGTTTGTAACATTTTGCTAAGAAAACCAGGAAGATTTTCTGCGTCTATCAAAGTCCGACAGTCCGACAGGGGTTTCAACCCCTGTCTCATAGCTAAAGTCGTCGGTCGCCGACTAAGCAAGATTTTTTGTGTGTATCAAAGTCCGACAGGGGTTGAAACCCCTGTCTCATAGCTAAAGTCGTCGGTCGCCGACTGTAGATTAAGCTGCACTTATCGCAGCTCCCCCCGCAACAGCTTGGTATTTCAGTCGTCTTTAGACGACTTGTGCTATTAGCCAGGGGTTTCAACCCCTGGCAGATTGTGGAATTATCAACGAGCCCTATGCCCTATGCCCCATGCCCTATGCCCTATGCCCTATTCCCCTTCCACCATTTTTCGATACTCCGGGGCCGAGAAAGCATCGTCTGCTTCGCTGGTGTTGTCAACGCGCACTTTCAGCAGCCATCCAGCGCCATAGGGGTCTTCCGCCAAATTTTCGGGAGACTCTATAATGTCATCATTGCGTTCTACAACTGTACCGGTAACTGGTGCTTTCAAGTCTTCAACGGCTTTCACTGACTCGACTGTACCGAAAGCTTCTCCCTTTTCCAACCCTGCACCGACTTCTGGCAAATCTAGAAACACGATATCGCCGAGTTGGTCAACTGCAAAGGCACTGATGCCGATGGTGGCAATTTCGCCTTCGAGTCGGATGTATTCGTGGGTGTCTAGGTATTTCAGGTCATCGGGGTATGTTAGTGCCATGTCTTTTCTCGCAATAAAAAAGTATTAGTTAAATCTTATTCAACTATGAGCCTTTAGTGATGGCTAACTGGAACAAAAAAAATATTAAACGCTTGCTTTTTGGAGAATTTTCTGTCAAAAGACTGATGCTATCTATAATTTTTATTTACGCATTTCTGTGTTTTTACGGTTTCTTTTTTTCAGAACGGCTAATTTTTCAACCTCCCCCATCTAGTCAGAGTAATAGCAGGGAAGTTATCAAAGTTAGCTCAGCTAATGGCGTGAAAATTTCTACTGTTCATTTTCCTAACCCGCAAGCTCAATATACCATACTTTACAGTCACGGAAATGCGGAAGACTTGGACAGCATTTTGTGGCTACTCAGAGAGATTCGAGATAGCGGGTTTGCTGTGTTTGCCTATGATTATCAAGGTTACGGCACGAGCCAGGGAAAGCCTTCTGAGTATAATACTTATCGTGATATTGAGGCTGTTTACAATTATTTAACCCAACAGTTGGGAGTACCTGCAAAGCAAATTATTCTTTACGGGCGTTCTGTGGGGGGTGGGCCGGCAATAGATTTGGCGTCGCGGCAAAAAGTCGGCGGTTTGGTGGTTGAAAGTTCCTTTGTTTCGGCTTTTCGGGTGTTGACGCGGATTCCGATTTTACCCTTTGACAAGTTTGTGAATATTGATAAAATTGGCAAAGTGCGATCGCCTGTTTTGGTGATACATGGTAAGGCTGATGAGGTGGTGCATTTTTGGCATGGAGAGCAGTTGTTTGCAGCGGCAAAGCAGCCGAAATTGAATTTTTGGGTTGATGGGGCGGGTCATAATGATTTGATGGATGTGGCGGGCGATCGCTATGCTGCAACTTTGCGACAATTTGCTAAGCTAGTAGATGAGTCTTCTTGACCACAATTATGAGCAACGGGCTAGAAGCCCGTTCCACAACAACACATACACTTACACTTTATTGTGAACCATTGCTGTGAGCAACTCCCCTGAATTAATGCTCACCTACTTAAGTTAAATGGGGCGATTTTGCGATCGATAAAATGGTTTTTTCACCACACTAGCCGGATAGTTTTTTCCGCGAATTTCGACCTCTAATTGCTGACCGATTTTAGCTAATTTTGCCGGAACAACCGCGAGGCCCACTGCCCGATTCAAAGTAGGCGATAATGTACCGCTTGTAACTTCTCCTACTTTTTCGCCTTCACATATTACGGGATAACCGTGGCGCGCAATGTGCCGCCCCTGCATTTCTAACCCTACCAACCGCTTGGATACTCCACTCGCTTTTTGCTGTTCCAAAACCTCACGGCCAATAAAATCGCCTTTGGTGTCGAGGTGAACAACCCAACCCAATCCAGCTTCTAAAGGCGTGATATTGTCGTCGATATCTTGACCGTAAAGAGCCATTGCTGCTTCTAAACGCAACGTATCCCTCGCGCCCAAACCGCAGGGCACAACGCCAGCAGCTAACAATTTTTGCCACAGTTGTTTTCCTATTTCGGCATCCACCATGATTTCAAACCCATCTTCGCCGGTGTAACCAGTTCTCGCGATAAAACTCGGCTGTCCCAACAGATTTGTTTCTAAGTGACCGAATGCCTTAATTGGTGAGAGGTTGTCTTCCACAAAAGGCTGGAGATAGTTAACAGCTTCTGGTCCTTGAATGGCAATTAAAACTTTATCTTCGGAGAGGTCTGTAAAACTGAGTTCGCTCAATTCTAAGTGAGTGGTGATCCATGCTTTGTCGGCGAGGCGAGTGGCGGCGTTGACAATGATTACTGCACGTTCTTCGCTAGTGATAGGGTCTGGTTCTTGGCAGTAGAAAATAATGTCGTCTAAGATGCAGCCTTTGGCATTTAGCAAGACTGTATATTGAGCTTGACCGGGTTGCAAGCGGCTCAAGTCTGAGGGTACTAAGGGTTGAAATTTTTCTATTACTTGTTTCCCTCTCAAACCAAATTTTCCCATGTGGGAAATGTCGAACATTCCTGCTTGCTGTCGTACTGCTTGGTGTTCGCTGCTGATGCCTGCGTACTGCACCGCCATCTCCCACCCGGAAAAGGGCACCATTCGGCCTTTGAGTTCTAATGATAGGTCGTACAGAGGCGTGCGGGCAAGTTGGCTCGGACTCTCTGGATTGCTGGGTTCAGTTGACTTTGCCACAGGTAGCGCTTTGGTTGCGGGTAGACTGTTTTGATTTTACGGGAAAATTGGTTTTCGCGGTGTGTGGCGCGATCGAATTTAACGACACGGCAATGGTGTTTAGGTACCAGTCGCGATCAAATTTAAGCACACGCTCGTACTGTTTGGGTACAAATTGGGTACAAATTAGGACACAGCAGTGATGTATCCCTAATCTTAATTTATGGAGAATAGCGGGCTCGAACCGCTGACCCCTACAATGCCATTGTAGTGCTCTACCAACTGAGCTAATTCCCCTTTCTTTTCGCGCTCTCAATCATGCCTTAACTGGCCAATATTTGTCAAGCTTTTTGAGGAAATTAGTTTTGAACCCTGGATTGGCAAGGCTTTCGGATTTTTTTCCAAAAAAGTCTCCTCGCTTCTGGACAATGGTCAATCCCCTACTATGATCTAGTAAGTGTGTTGCGATATTTCGGTCAAATGGCTCAAACAAGACCCCATGAGGAAGTAGACGACTAGCAGAGCGGCGGCTGAGACCGCAACTAGGGTGCCGGCTAGCATTAGTGAAAATTCCCGTTGCGCGATCGCCTCCTGCATTAAGTGCAAAGACCAGGCAACGAGGGCAACGTCAATTATTAAAATAGAAACCAGCATAAGTTACGATTTGTAACAGCTTACCTATTGTAACAAAACTTTTCGCTCAGTGCAGATAAGCTCAGGCGTATTTAACTTTTGCTGTAAAACCCGAAGGGAGCAGCGGAAAGCTACTGAGAAAAAATGATAGCTTTTATTGATAATTACAATATGCAAAGTAAATGAGAGCTAGCTCAGCTTTAGATGTGGCGTTTTTGACTCTTGAGCCAGCGATTAAGAGCGGGATACGTGCACTTCACACGCTTTTTTGAGGGGTCAGGGTGCGATCGCTATTCTCGCCAAACCCTTACTTTCATAGCTTTAGCCTTTATCGACTTGTTTTGATTTCAAATTTTCCACTATTTGAGCAATCAGTGGACGATAAATGGTGTTATCTAAGTGTTCCTTGTACCACTTCTTATAATTCCCACTATTACAGCTTATTCCAGGCTTATGAAGTACACCGCGCTCTCACGGGGCTTCTTTACAGTTCTCGCATCATGAGTGATTC
This sequence comes from Microcoleus sp. Pol17C6, assembly GCF_036701145.1. Lineage (NCBI taxonomy): Bacteria > Bacillati > Cyanobacteriota > Cyanophyceae > Oscillatoriales > Microcoleaceae > Microcoleus > Microcoleus sp. Pol17C6. Next base: position 1,074 of record NZ_JAUBQH010000086.1, on the reverse strand, counting down.
TGTTCAAAAAACCCGGTTGATCGCGCTCTACATCTATAGGAAATATGCTGTATCCCTCTTCTGTCACTAAGCGGCAGAATAAAATAATAATTCATTCTCATTTATCAAGTAAGAGAAGGGATTTGGGTAAAAATTAATTAACGATATTAATTGACCCAAGCCTGTAGATAATTGTGGAATAGGAAAAAAAATTATCCATTTTTGTATCAAGTTAAAGCTAATTAAAGCTTGTAGTATTAATCAATACTCCGGACAGTTTTTAAATAGGGATGCGCTCGCAATAAAGCACAGAAACGAAAAAAGTGAGTGCAATTTGAACCCAAAATAAACAGAAAAAACGGCGCTCTTTTAGGTTAAAATATAAAAATACACAAGCTTAATAGATTGCCTTATGAAGATTATTGAATCCATCTTTACAATAAATCCCGGGGATGAGTCAACCCCCAAAGAAGTTTTTAGTCACTTTATTTTAAACTATTTTGCTTGTCTATGGCAAGGTCAATTTCACGAATCTCAGTCGTTATAGTTATTTGAGCGAAAAAAACTACCGTCGTCACTTTCTCAAAAGCTTTAAATTTCCACAATTTACTCAATATTTTCTTGAACTTGCTTGGAATCCTGAACACACAGTCATTGCTGTTATTGAGGGTTATTTTTTGAGAAAACGTGACCCAAAAACTGACGGTAAAGCTTATTTTTATAATGGTGTAGCTGGTAAATCGGAACAGGGGTGGGAAATTGCTGTGATTTCTATTGTCGAAATTGAGAGTCGTTTATATTATAGCTTAAGCGTACAGCAAACTCCATCACGTCCTCAAATAAAGCCCGTGAAAAAACTGCCAGAAAATCAGAAGAATTGCTGGTCAAAAAACACTCGCCAAAAACAGGACTCTCAAACTTCAAAGCCTGACATCACAAGAGTTAATGACTATGCACAACATTTGAAGAATACTCGTTATTTCTTCCCAACTTTTGTATGTTATTTGGTCGCTGATGGCGTAAGGATTCAGGTAAAAAATAGTTCCGCAGAGAGCCGAAAAATATGGTAATGTAGTCAGATGAGCGAAAAGCCAG
>NZ_JAUBQH010000085.1:19648-24273 GCF_036701145.1 Microcoleus sp. Pol17C6 | reverse complement strand
TCTAGTTGGCGGCCCTGGTGACGATCGGCTGATTGGTGGTAATTTAGACGATGCTCTGCTTGGCGGTATCGGCAATGACAGTCTCTTGGGCGGAAGCGGTAACGATCAACTTAGTGGTTTCGGGTTTGGGGAAAATGAATTCGACATCCTCACAGGTGGCATTGGAAACGACAGGTTCGCGTTGGGTGACGCAAATAGCGTTTACTACCTCGGAAATGGCTACGCTACAATTACGGACTTTAGCTTAACTCAAAGCGATAAAATCCAAATTCAAGGCATTCTAACAGACGGTTATTCGCTTGGACTTGGCAACTGGGAAGGTAGCAATGCCCAAGACACTGGAGTTTTCTACAGGGGTGATTTGATTGGTGTTGTGCAAGACCAAAATATTACCAATGTCAACCCCAATCAGGTGTTCATCTCCGCTTTTTAACCTAAAACGCGGCAGAAATATTCGCGGTACAAATTGCAACGCGGCATGACATAATTGTTTTGCCGCCGCACAATTCCCATGCTGTGCAATTTGTAAATTTGCATGGAATCTAATTCAACTGGTTCGGCAGCATTGACCACTTTTTTCAAAGCTAAAGCTAATTCAGGATTGTGGTGCAGTATTTCCAAATGCTTTCGCAAATGACTGCTGTAAATTCCTGATTCTGATGCCGCATTTTCTAATAGCTGAGTTAATGAGATTTTGCCACAACTAATCTCATACATTGCCAATCTTACTAAATAAGGATGTCCGCCGATCGCACTTATTAACTCTCGCAACTGCCCCTCATCCCAATCCAAGCCGTGCAGCCGAGCTAAATCGTGAATTTGCTGGCTGTCAAACTCCAGCAACTCAACGGGAACCCCCGCATTAAACGGAGATTGATTCATGTCCAAAGGAATATAAACTTCCGTAGAATGCGCCATTACCAACCGCAGTTTTTTCCAGATATCCGAAATCTTGGCTTTTTCGTGCCAGCTTCGCAGCATCCCCAGAAAATCTTCAACTACTTCGGTGTAAGGAAAGAGGCGATCGACTTCATCCAACCCCAAAACCAGAGGCGTTTCTGTTTCTGCCAGCAAATACTCTTCAAAGTAAACAGTACAGTTATCGTTGCTGCCCAAAATATCCGTATCCCAATACTCGTTTAACTTGTTTTCTAACTTTAACTGTCGGCTTACCATCAAGCACAGCCAGCGCAGAAATTTATCCAGATTTGTTAATATTCCTCGGTCGGCGGCGCTCAAATCGAGATAAACTGCGTGATAGTTTTCCCGAACAGCGCCAGCTAAAATCCGGTTCATCAGTGAAGTTTTGCCCATCATTTCTGGTGCTTTAATCCGAATCAGAGAACCGGGTTTTACAACTGTCTCGCAGCACAATGATTCAATGTTGCAACGCTCCACATAAAAAGGAGAATCTAATGATACCGAGCCTTCGGGAAACTGCAAATTTGCCGCAGTCAGTGGTTGTAAGAGCAGGTTGGTGCTAATATATTGAGTGGACTCTTGGGAGGCAAATCTCCTCAGAGCTTCTTTAAAATTTTTCTTCGTGATTTTTTCTGCTAAAGCTTCTGAAAGCTTGTGCCACAATTTATTGCCGACATCTTTGTTGAGGTATTCAGCACTGTAGCCGTAAGTTTTGGCGATTTCATCGTAACTTTTTCCTTCCCAGGAACCTTGAAGGACTTTCATTTCGATGTCGCTGAGATGTTTGCCGGTGTTTTGAGCAAAAATGCGATCGGCAGATTCTTTGGTTTTGCTCCAAGAGAATTCTAATTCTGAGTTCATGGGATTGACGGGTAAGTACCCATATACGTAAGTATGCAGATGCTTGCAAGAGAGCAGTTGTTCCTGCACTGGAAAGTTACCCTGACTTTTCCCTATTTTAACTGATTTAACCTGAGTTTTTACTGTCAGTCCTTGTAGAAACGCCTGATTTTACTCTCCTGGTCGCTTTTGCTCTTAGGAAATAAACTGGTTTAGAAGCAAGTTGATTAGCGATCGCCCGATCGCAATTATCGATCGCCTAACCAACGATAGCCGAACCTCGCCAACACCAGGGTATAAGGAGAAAAATTATGGCTGCTACCATTACCGTTAATAGCACAGATGACTCAAATATCAGGAATGCCGTCCTCACCCTCAGAGAGGCAATTCTGGTTGCGAATGGCACTCTGAATGTTCCTGCTTTGACAGTGGCAGAACAAGCACAGATTAACGGCACTGTCGGTAGTGGTGCCGATCGCGACACGATCGCCTTTAATATCGGGGCGATCGGTTCTCAGCAATTAATTCAGCCTCTATCCGCACTGCCGCCGATCTCCGATCCAGCGATCGTCGATGGTTGGAGTCAAGGCGGCGCGGGCTATAACGGTTTGCCACTGGTGGAACTCAGCGGCAACCTCGCAGGAGTTGGGATGGTCGGACTTGATATCACTGCTGGGAACAGTACCGTGCAAGGTTTAGCAATCAACAGATTTGACTTGGCAGGTATCCGCTTGCAAACCAATGGCGGCAACGCGACCGTCAGCAACCACATCGGCACGGATCTTGCGGGTACGATCGATCGGGGCAACCGCAGGGGGATCTGGATTGATGGCGTTCCAGATAATCGGATCGAGAACAACTTAATCTCTGGCAACGACAATTTAAATGTCGGGCTTGGCATCGAGATTTCCGGCATCGCTGCGCGCAACAACCAAGTAATCGGCAACCTTATCGGCACTGATGTTACTGGTACTGTTGCGATAGGCAACTACGCTGGCATCAGCATCCGCAATGCGCCTGAAAACTTGATTCAGGACAACCTGATTTCTGGCAATGGGGGCCTTGGTGGCGGAATTGGGATTAACGGCCCAACTGCCAATCAAAATCGAGTTGTCGGCAACCTCATCGGTACTGATATCACGGGTAATGTAGCGCTAGGAAACACTATCTATGGCATCTCTATTGGCAGCGCTTCTAACAATATTATCGGCGGAACGACGCCTCAAGAACGCAATATCATTTCTGGCAGTCAGACTGCGGGTATTTTTTTTGCAATAGCGCCCACACTTTTAGGCGAACCTTCAGGCGGTGTAGCTGCGACAAACCGAGTTGTCGGCAACTATATCGGCACAAATATCAGCGGTACTGCCGCTTTGGGAAATCCGGTCGGCGTCTTTATCGCTGCTGGCGAAAGTAACATCATCGGTGGCACGACACCGCAAGAAGGCAATGTCATTTCCGGCAATCAAATGGGCGTCTATCTTAATAGCAACGAGGTCACTAACAACCGCGTTATCGGCAATTATATTGGCACGCAAGCTGACGGCAGCACTCCTTTACCCAATACTTTGTACAGCAACGTCATAGCTTTAGATACAGGTGTGAATAACCGCATCGGCGGTACCGCTGCAGGGGAAGGCAACACGATCGCATTTAGCGGTAGCAGCGGCATTCAAGTGACCGGTGGCAACGGTTTGGCAATTTTAGGCAATTCTATCTTTTCTAATAATGGTTTAGGCATCGATCTCGATAACGATGCCGATCCCTTAACTAGCGACGGCGTTACTCCAAACGACTTGGGAGACGGAGATACAGGCGGCAACGGCTTGCAAAATTTCCCGGTGTTAACCTCGGCAACTGCTAGTAACGGCAACATTACTATTAGCGGCACTCTCAACAGCATTCCCAATACGAATTTCCGCGTCGAATTTTTTGACAATACTGTTCTAGATCCCAGCGGTAACGGCGAAGGACAAACTTATCTCAACTTTGTTAATCTCATAACTGATGCTGCTGGCAATGCTAATTTTATATCGCCGCCTTTAACTGCAACAGGGGCGATCGTCACTACTGCTACTAACTTAACAACTAACGATACTTCGGAATTTTCTCAACCTTCCCCCGGCTTACTGGAATTTAGCAACCCCGCTTACACGGTGAATGAAAACGGTACAGTTGTAGGTACAGCAATTACCGTCAATCGCATCGGTGGTAATAAAGGTGCAGTTGGGGCAACGCTGACGCTGACGGATGGTACTGCTGTTGCTGCTGACTACACCAATACGCCGATCGCAATTAACTTTGCCGCCGGCGATACGACACCAAAAATTGTTACTATTCCGATCGCCGATGACGCGATCGACGAAGCTGACGAAACGGTTAATTTATCTCTAACTAATCCAACGGGAAATGCTACAGTTGGCGATCGATACAACAATGCAGTTTTGACAATTGCAGATAACGATAACCCTCCAACTGTCAGCATCGCCCCCGCCACGATTAATCAAGCTGAAGGCAATACAGGCACAACTACCTACAACTACACCGTTAGCCTCTCCAATGCTTCTGGTTTGCCCATTACTGTTAACTACAAGACAGATGACGGTACTGCTACTACGGGCGATCTCGACTACGAAGATAATGACGGTAATCTCATCTTTAATTCGCCAGAAGCGCTAACAAAAACAATCGCTGTAATTGTTAACGGCGACGACAAATTCGAGGCGAATGAAACTTTCAGCGTTACCCTCAACAACGCCACCAACGCCACCATCGATCCCGCCGCCAACCAAAGTACGGGCATTATTGTCAATGATGATAGTGATGACTCTAATCCCACTCCGACACCAACACCAACTCCGACA
>NZ_JAUBQH010000085.1:0-19548 GCF_036701145.1 Microcoleus sp. Pol17C6 | reverse complement strand
GAAACTCCGACACCAACACCAACTCCGACAGAAACTCCGACACCAACACCAACTCCGACAGAAACTCCGACACCAACACCAACTCCGACAGAAACTCCGACACCAACGCCAACTCCGACAGAAACTCCGACACCAACGCCAACTCCGACACCAACGCCAACGCCAACTCCGACAGAAACTCCGACACCAACGCCAACTCCGACAGAAACTCCGACACCAACGCCAACTCAGACACCAACTCCGACACCAACGCCAACTCAGACACCAACTCCGACAGAAACTCCGACACCAACGCCAACACCAACTCCGACTGAAACTCCGACACCAACGCCAACACCAACTCCGACTGAAATTCCGACAGAAATTCCCCCAGAAATTCCGACACCGACAGAAATTCCGGCAGAAACGCCAACACCGACTCCGACACCGACAGAAATTCCGACACCAATTCCGACACCAATTCCGACACCAATTCCGACACCAATTCCCGCAGAAACACAAATTCCGACAGAAACGCCAACACCAACTCCGACACCAATTCCGACAGAAACGCCAACACCAACGGCAATTCCCACAGAAGTTCCCACAGAAATTCCTGCAGAGATTCCCACAGCAACTCCGACACCGACAGAAATTCCGACAGAAGATTGCCCTTGTAACTCTCTATCCCTCCCAAATCTCAACCAACCCAATCCTGTAGAAAAGGTAGTTGTGAATAGTACGATCGATCTACCCCTCACAGGTACTGCTAGCAATGAGACATTCGACGGCAGCAGCAGCGAGGATTATTTCCAGGCAAAAGAAGGTAACGATAACCTGTTTGGCGGCGAAGGAAATGACTTCTTAAACGGAAACGAAGGCAACGACTTTATCTCTGGTGGAACGGAAGATGACTTGCTTTTTGGTGGCAAGAATCAAGACATTATTCTTGGTAATGAAGGAAGAGATACATTATGTGGGAATCGAGGAGAAGATTGGCTAAATGGCGGAGAAGATAGCGACTTCATTCACGGCAACGAAGACTCGGATTTTTTAGATGGGGGCAAAGGAAACGATTTCTTATTGGGAGGTAAGGATAGAGATTTAATTTTAGGCAGTGAAGGCAACGATACTCTGTTGGGAAATTTAGGTGACGATACTGCCTGTGGTGGCGGTGGCAACGATTACTTGCGGGGTGATGAAAATAACGATTTACTTGATGGCTGTGAAGGAAATGATACGATTTGGGGAGGGAAAGACAATGATACCATCTTTGGGGGAGCGGGAGACGACTTTTTAAGCGGCGATTTGGGAGATGATTATTTAATTGGAGGAAGTGGGAACGATCGTTTTCTGCTTTGGGCCGATTCAGGGATGGATATCATTCGAGATTTTGAACCCGGAAAAGATGCGATCGCCCTTACTAGAGGTTTGACTGCCTCTCAACTGTCAATTACTCAAGCCAACAGCGACACCTTAATCCGCTTGACAGCAACCGGTCAAATTTTAGCTACTCTCAATAACGTATCAGGACTGACACAACTAGGATATTAAAATTGGTTTGTAGTTGCGCTTGGCGGTTCAGAAACCGGGTTTTTTTACGAAAATACGCAGGTTGTGACCCGCAGATTCGGTAAAAAACCCGGTTTCTTTGGTGAGAGTGCGTCCAGGACTGACCTAAAAAGTACGATCGCCCACCTGACTTTTTCCAACTTTAATATTTTGAGTACCTGATTTTTTCGGATATATCATTGCCAAACACCATTTTTTAGGCTTTTAAATTACCTGATTTTATTCCCATTGTCGCTCACTCGATTTGAGAACAAACTGGTTTACATAGAACAAATTGCTTGAGTCGCAATTCCTATTGCACCAAGTCCACAACAACAAGGAGCAACAAAAATGTCATCAGTTATCAACGGTACTCAATTCGACGACAACAACACTGTCAACGGCAACGGTCAATTCCACAAATCCTTAGTTGGAGACGATTGGACGATCGACGGTCAAGGTCAAATTCAGATTGCAAATGATACAATCTACGGCTATCAAGGCAACGATAAATTGTTCGGCCGCGGCGGAGATGACATCCTCTACGGCGGCTTCGGCAGCGACAATTTAAATGGCGACGCCGGCAACGATAAATTATACGGCGAAGCTGGCGAAGATTTCCTATACGGAGGCAGCGGTAAAGATACCCTATCGGGAGGGTTGCACAACGATTATCTATTCGGAGGAAGCGGCAAAGATTATCTCATCGGCGGCGACGGCAGCGATTACCTTGACGGTGCTAATTTTTCTGGGGCTGGTAACGGTATCGGCGCAGGTAGCGAATCCGATTCTCTCGCCGGCGGTGCGGGAGCAGACACATTTGTACTTGGCAACGTTAATAACGTTTACTACCTGGGAACTGGCCATGCTACAATTACGGATTTTACTTTAGGTCAAGATAAAATCCAAATTAAAGGTAATTTAGCGGACGGCTATTCCCTTAAAATCGGCGATTGGAACGGCAACAATGTTCAAGATACTGGTATCTTCTACCAGGATAATTTGATTGGCGTTGTACAAAGCACAAACTTAACTAATGTCAACCCAAATCAAGTATTATTGTCGGCGCCTCCTATCCCTCAATAGCCTTAATTATCAATGTCAAAGGGCGGGTAGCATAGCACCGCCCTACTTTTTTAAATCGGGAGTTCTTTATCATGAGAAGTGCGAATTGTCGCCAAAAAATCAACAGACTTTTCTACACAAGTTTGACTTTGATTTCAGCTATCCTCTTAGGAGGGTTGGGAAAGCTTTCCGAGTCCAACAACAACACAGCTTTAGCGCAAGAAAACATCCCCATTAGCGGTAGCGGTGACGCGCAACTCCAGCCGATTTTGCAATCCCTGACAGAATTCATGCGCCACCGCTGCGTCGGTGCGGCCATACTCGGTGTTTCTGTTAAAGGTAAACCCGTCGGTGTGTGGGGTTTAGGCCGCATGAAAGGCAGACCTACTAATAACTGGAATCCGGCTTGCGGCGACGATATGCAGGCTCCTCTGGCTCCCCCAGTCGCGGCAGATACCCCCATGCGTATGGGCAGTATCAGCAAGCCTGTTACCTTTGCAATGGTGCGCTGGGCGCTTAAACAGACGGCGCGCGATCGGGCCGGTTTAGAACTGACTGACGACCAAATTGAAGGGATGAAATTGTTCGATCCAGAGCATTATCCGCCGCTAATTCCCGGTTTGAACAAGCAATATCCAGTAGCGATTATCCCTGAAAAATTGCACGCCGTATTTTCGGGTAAAGTCAAATTTCCCGTTCCCGTGAAAGACAGCAAGTGTGCCAATCTCAACTCAGGATTTGCAGACAAACAGTGGCAAAACGTCACCCTCGGACATTTTTTGTCGCACAGATCGGGACTTCAGCGCAGCGCGCCCAGATACGGTCAAGATATGATTGCAAATTTGCCAGTCCTTCGCAATCTGAAAACAGCAGCAGATTTTCAAGCACAAGAACAGCTACTTGTCAGCGAATGGGGCAGCAAATCTGTCAGTTCAGCAAAAAATCAACTCGGCATTTCTCCTAGCGCCGGCTATTTTTTGCCGAGTCCTACTTTAACAGAAACTATGCAGATTTTGGCTGGGCGATGCCTTCAGTATCCTCTCGGTCAATATCACTATTCCAATACCAGTCCCGCATTTCCTACGCTTATTTTGCAGCAGCTTATAGCTTCCGGCAGCTATGCTGCTCAAATGGGTAAACCAGCAACTCATCAAGGTTCCGCTTTGGAGGTTTTCTTCAAAACCGAGTTAGGAATTTCTACTGCGGCTGACCGGGGAATTTTCATGAGCCAAGAAGTAGAAAATATTGGCGATCGCGAGCCAGAAAAACGGCATTGGAACGGAAAAACCTACTATTGGCAGGGATGGGATTTGAAGCGTCCGCACTGCATCTGGAAGGGTAGCTTCTGCGATTTTGCTACTTGGCTAAATCCGAAGCCGGGGAGAATAAATTGGTCTTGGAATTTAAGCCAAGTTCCGTTTAGCAGCAGAAACACTGATTTGAGTCCTGGCACGGGTTCGCTAGCTGCCGAAGCTGAAGTTTTCCTCAAATTTATGTCACAATATTGGGTGGGCGGTTATGAAAATAACCCCCGCATCGGAGAAAAGCGAAATAATGTTTGGAATCGATATACGGCGCACAACGGAGCGCTTGACGGTACTCATGCTTGGGCAATCCAGTTAGGGGGAAATACCAATCCGAAAGAGTGGAAATTGCCCCCGGTGGATGATAACGGTCGCATCCTTGATGATTTTGCTAATTTAAAGATGTATGCGGGTGTGTTGCCGGAGGGAGTCGATGTTTTTGTGGCTGTGAATCAAAGGGCGGACAAGAAATGTGTTGAGGCTAAAGGCTACAATTGTGGGGATGCTTACGGAATGTTGAATAATTTTATTTTGTACGGTGTTTCTCAGGTGAATTGGAATCTAGTTGCACCTCGTGCAGTTGAAAAATAAAATTTATATCACTGTCGTCACCGCAGTTTATCCTATTCATTTTAACTGCTAAAAAAGCTTTTGATGCAGAGTATAATTTGCTCCACATAATTCAACAGAATTAGCGCTGCTGATAAGCTGTAGGTATATAAATTGTATTTTTTGGCGGGCGGGAGACACCACAAGAATTTCGTCAAATTTGACTATCAACTTTAGATGCGTGTTAGCTTACCAGTAAAAAAAATGCAATTTTATAAAAAACTCAAACCCGGCGAGTCACAAGTCACTCCTAATGCTTGAATCTAAAAATTATTTCCAATTATCAAAATTTATGCAAGAGTGATTTAAGAAATCGTTTGCCAAATATTTATCCTGTTTGGGGTGGAAGGCTATTAGATTATTTTTAACTACTTAGGTGTTAAATCAATGCTTTTTTGCTAATCTACTTTTAGGCAATATTTGTTAAAGTATCAGTGTCATTGTAGCCTATGTTAGGGCGATGGTATTAGTTTAAAATGATTAAAAATTAGGCTGCGAAAATCCGATGATCCACAAGAAGAACCGCAAAAAGTTACCCTTATTGGCAGCATTCTTAGTCTCGCCATTTATTTGTTGGTTCCTGAGTACGATCGCACTATTTCTCAGTCTCTGGGTCATCGTACCAGCACCCACGATGTTCTTGTACCCTTTGGCGGTGGGAGCACCAGAAATCAGTCCTTGGTTGGTCGGTATCAATACGATCGCCCTTGTCCTGAACCTGCTCAGACGGCATCAAGGCAAAGTCTACATTTTTTTACTGATTTGTAACCTCTTAGCCCTCATCCTGGGCCTGCTACCCCTGATTCAGTTTCCCGCAGCCAATGCAGCCATAGCTACCCAAATGCAAGCTGTTCTAGGGGAAAACTATTTAGCAGCCGTTCCTCAAGCCGATCGCGCGCAGCTACGCCCTCAACCGTTTATCCTCGCAGATGCGTTCCGAGGAATTCCCATCAGAGACGTTAGGATTGATCGGGCTATTGGATTTGCCAACCTTGACGGAGTTTCACTGCAACTAAACCTTTATCGGCCGGTGGAAATTGGCAAATATCCAGCGATTATCACGCTCTACGGGGGAGCTTGGCAAAGAGGCAATGCCGATTCCAATGAAGAATTCAGCCGCTATATGGCCGCCCAAGGCTATTGTGTGGTTGCAATTGATTACCGCCACGCTCCCAAGTATCGATTTCCTGCTCAGATTGAGGACGTACAAGCCGCTCTTTCCTATATCAAAACTCACGCTGGTGATTGGGAAATCGATCTCGATCGCATTGCTTTGATGGGAAGGTCTGCAGGGGCCCATTTAGCAATGCTAACTGCTTATAATTCTAGTGTGCTTCCAGTTCGAGCAGTGGTCAATTATTACGGGCCAAATGACCTGATTCGGGGCTACAATGACCCACCTTTTCCTGATGCCATAAATGTTCGAGCCGTCTTGCGTGCCTTTCTGGGAGGAACGCCAGACGAACTCAACGAGCTTTACTGTCGGGCTTCTCCCATAAATTATATTAAACCCAATCTTCCCACTTCTCTACTGGTTTATGCAGGTCGCGACCATATCGTTCAGCCCAAGTTTGGTCGAGCGCTCTACGAACGATTGCGCGCCACGGGCGATTCCCTACGGGATAGCTTCGCTTCACGGGCTATTTTGCTCGAAATTCCTTGGGCTGAACACGCTTTTGATGCAGTTTTTAATGGGCCGAGCAATCAATTAGCTTTGTACTACACAGAACGCTTTTTGGCTCATGCTCTGAAGTCTTCGGGTAAGGATTCAGGTCACTGAACTCCTTGCTGGGCAAAGACTTTAGATCTGGAGCTTGATGCTAAATAAATCTCTATTCTCAATAAAAGACAAAAAATGACAGTTTTTCGTCCTTTATTGACAATCAACCACGAAAGGCAAAAACCCTTATTTTGCCCTACAACCCTTGCCAGACAAGCGTTGGAGCCGCAAGTTTTTAGACCTGAATCCTTACGTCTTCGGATTACCAACGAGTTAACTAAAAACTATCAACTTACTCATTTATGCTCAATAAACTGCGGCTATAACAGTTTAATAAGTTCCCAAATCTCGTAAAGATTTCTACGGCAAATTATCGCACCAAATTTTAGAATAGTTGCCAGACTTTATTTATTATATAGCGGTTCGATCGCGTGGTGAGGTATGCCCCATGCCCCATGCCCCATGCCCCATGCCCTATGCCCCATGCCCCATGCCCTGTTAAACTCAAATCCTGCGGTTGTGTGCGATCGGTGCGATCGACCCTTCGGAAAAAAAACTAAATTTCTGTAGCCTAGAATACATTTATTTGGTTAATGATTGTTTAAACTCTCCAAGTGTAGATTGTGTACTCTCCATAATTCTCCAAAACCCCTAAACGAGTGCGTTGTTTGCTGGACTGCGATTTATCGATCGTCGAACCGTTAAAAACCATAAGTAGTTTTGACCTGAATTCATCGGAATTGATTCGCACAAAATTTTTGAGCTGACCAGGGTGAAGATTAGTTACTAAATTTGTGCAGTGCAGACATCTATAATGTTGACTCAAGTTTGTACAGGCTCTTGCCATCTATCTTCTTGCTAATAACCGCAATCCAACCGCATCTCACACTGGATTGTCACACCCGATGGACGGCGAAGTCATTGCGCCTCCCTCCTCCAATCTTTTAGAGTCTGCCAAAAAGGCATTCTCCCAAAAGTTAGCTTTGACTAAAAACGTTGGGTAAATCCAACATATTCGTCAATCGTTAGACTTTTGCTAACATCTATTTTTTCTCAACTACTTGTCCTGCAATCCCAATAAAAATAACCATGAGTGGAAACCAATCGCGCGTTCAAGCAATTTCTCAAATCGTCAACCGCAAACAGATGCCTGCCCGGCCTCCCAAGCGGTTAGAAGATATGTGGGCAACAGACGTTTTTAGTCTGAGCAAGATGCAAGAAAGTCTGCCCAAAAGCATTTTTAAATCCGTAAAAAACACCATTCAAACCGGCCAAAAACTAGATGATTCCGTAGCTGATGTAGTTGCAGCAGCAATGAAAGATTGGGCTCTTTCCAAAGGAGCCCTGTATTACGCCCACGTATTTTACCCGCTAACCAACAGCACCGCCGAAAAGCACGATGCTTTCATCTCAGTGCAAGGCGATGGCTCCGTCATCTCAGAATTTGCAGGAAAAGTTCTAGTACAAGGCGAACCCGATGGCTCCTCATTCCCCAACGGCGGCATTCGTTCCACCGCCGCCGCTCGCGGATATACAGCCTGGGATGTCACCAGCCCTGCTTATGTCATGGAAACAGATAACGGCATGACATTGTGCATTCCCACTGTTTTCATCTCTTGGACAGGGGAAGCCTTAGACAAGAAAACGCCGCTTTTGCGTTCCATTGCCGCCATGAACAAAGCAGCAACCCGAGTGTTAAAGCTATTAGGAAATACCGAAGTTGCTCCGGTCAATTCCAGTTGCGGTTCCGAACAAGAATACTTCCTGGTAGATGCCAATTTTACCAACAGCCGCCCAGATTTACTACTAGCCGGTCGCACCCTTTTTGGCAAACCTCCTGCGAAAGGTCAGCAATTTGACGACCACTATTTTGGAGCGATTCCAGAGCGCGTTCAAGTCTTCATGCAGGAAGTAGAAGAAAAAATGTATCGGCTGGGAATTCCTGCCAAAACCCGCCACAACGAAGTAGCTCCCGGTCAGTTTGAAATTGCACCAGTTTTTGAAGCTGCAAACGTCGCCAGCGACCACCAACAATTAACCATGACAATTCTCCGCAACACTGCGAAGAAACACGGTTTTATGTGTTTGCTGCATGAGAAGCCTTTCGCCGGCATTAACGGTTCCGGCAAACACGTCAACTGGTCGGTCGGCAATGCCACCCAAGGAAACTTATTAGACCCAGGCGATACACCGCACTCGAACATACAATTTCTAGTTTTCTGCGGCGCTGTGATTCGCGGAGTTCACAAATACGGCCCGCTATTGCGCGCGGTAGTTGCTACTGCTAGCAACGACCACCGGTTGGGTGCAAATGAGGCTCCACCAGCAATTATCTCTGTCTATTTGGGTTCGCAATTAGAAGATATCTTCGGGCAAATTAGCCGGGGAGAAGTTAAGGACTCTAAAGGTCGGGGAATTATGAACTTAGGTGTAGAAACACTGCCTACTTTCATGAAGGATGCTGGAGACAGAAACCGGACTTCGCCCTTTGCCTTTACTGGAAACCGATTTGAATTCCGTGCAGTAGGTTCCGGTCAGTCTGTTTCCGGGCCGCTGGTGGCGATGAATACAATTCTTGCAGATTCTTTGGACTGGATTGCTAACAAATTAGAAAGCGATTTGGCTAAGGGAACTGAACTGAATGCTGCCATCCAAACACTTCTAAAAGAAGTGATGGACGAGCACGGTGCGGTTGTATTTGGCGGCAACGGCTATTCCGAAGAATGGCACAAAATGGCTGTTGAGGAACGGGGTTTAGCTAACTTGCGGACTACTGCCGATGCTTTGCCCGTGTTGAAGGAAGGATACATTGAAGACTTGTTTGAAAAGACAGGTGTTCTGACTCCAGTTGAATTGGAAAGCCGTTACGATGTTTATGCTGAGCAGTATTTACTGGCAATTGAAGTCGAAGCAAAACTGGTAATAAGCATGGCAAAAACCATTATTTACCCCGCAGCTTTGAGGTATTTAGCTGAAGTTTCTGGCACGATTTCTAAATTGAAAGAGATTGGAATTGAACTGGAAAAGGAAAGTGCCGAAAAAGTAGCAGTGCTAGTTAAGTCCATGATGGATACTGCGAGCAAATTGAGTGCTGCTTTGAGCAAGCACGATTTTGCTTCGACAGAAGACCATATGCAGTATGCTTCGCAAACAATTCGTCCTTTGATGGATGAGGTTCGCAAGTATGCGGATGCTCTGGAAGGTGAAGTGGCTGATGATTTGTGGCCTCTGCCTACTTATCAAGAAATGCTGTTTGTTAAGTAATAGCAAACAAATTCGGTTAATTGCAGGTTAGAGTAGTAAGGACACGGCACTGCCGTGTCCTTACTTGTTGTTGAGCTTAAATGAGTGTTACGCTGAATCTGTCAGAGTCATTAAATGCGAGCGAGAGTAAGAGTTCTGAAGATTGTTGAGATACCCTTAAAATAATTTTTAGGGGTGAAAAAATTAACCTGGCTCCGAAAAGCTCTTATGCGAATTCAATCTTTCTTTAAACAAATGACTCTGGCGGCTCTAGCTCTATTTTTTGCAATCAGTTGCAGTCCATCGACTCCGAACGTAGACTCTTCCCCTGAACCAACTACCTCTAGCAGCTTTAGAGTGGCAATGCTCACCACAGGCGCCAAAGATAACCAAAGTTGGGATCAAGCTTGCTTTGAAGGATTGAATCTAATCAAAAATAAATTTAATGCTGAGGTAGACATTACTGACAGTATGGACGGTGAAAATAGTGAACCTACCATACGCCAATATGCCCAGTCAGGCTATGACCTGGTAATTGCAGCCAGTGGTGCCTATTCCAAAGCTGCCGAAAAGGTCGCTAAAGAATTTCCGCGAACGAAATTTGCCCTGATTACAACGCATCCAGGGAATAACAGAAATTTGGGGGCTGTTGCCTTTCGATCGGGTGAGGTGGGCTACCTCGCAGGCGCTTTGGCTGCCATGAAGACCAAAAGCAATAAAGTTGGCTATATTGTGGGTGAACCTTATCCGGTTTACAAAGAAGAAGAAGCCTTGTTTAGGCGGGGAGTGAAGGCAACGAATCCCTCTGTTCAAGCCTCGACGGCTTTTCTCAACTCTTGGGTTGATACGGAAAAATCCACCAAAGTGGCAACGGATATGGTTGCTTCTGGAGTAGATGTTTTGGCATTCAACGCGGGTGAGGCAGGGTTAGCCGCGCTAAAAGCCGTTTCGCAAAAGCCAGGAGTCTTGGTAATTGGTAGGACAAAGGATCAGTACGAAGTGGCTCCCGGCAAAGTCCTAACTAGCGTTCTACAGGACATCCCCAATCTGGTGCTAAATGTGGCAGTGTTAACCCAGCAAGGTCGCTGGGAAGGAAAACTTTACAAGTTTGGGCTCAAGGAAAAAATCTACGACTTTGCCCCTTTCCGTGGTAGTCTCACGTCTCAGGAAGAGGACACTTTCAAGATGATCCGAGAAGCTGTGACGACTGGCAAAATCGATGTTTCTCCTTAGTCCACCGATTAATTGATTTACCAATATTGATCCTAAGTCCGATGCAAAATCAACGCAACGAGCGCGTTCTGCCGATCGCCAGAAGCTCTCGTTCTCATCCCTGGCAACGCTTCTTTTCTATTGCAAATCAGCTCCGATATGGTTTGATATTTTTGGTTCTTCTGAGCTTACTGCCCACAGGTGGCTTGCTGATCTACCTCAGCTTTCAGGCGCAGATCCAGCAATCGCGATCGCTCCAAGAAGAGCGCAGCCAGACAGCAGGAGGGCAAATTGATAATTATTTAGATGACTTGAAACGAAAACTGAGCTATTTAGCTAGGGTCAAAGGACTCACAAAATTTCAACCTCAAGCGCAGCAGAGCCTGTTGGAAGGGATGATTCGTCATAATGATGCTTATGAAGCCGTTGCCATTTTGAACCGGAAGGGACAAGTTGTCGCGTCAGTTTCACCCTACGAACCGCTCAATTTAGAAAATCCAGCCACTTCGCCACTGTTTATTCGTGCCTTCAAACAACAGGAAGATTATGTGAGTCCTGTAGAAATTAATCCTCAAACTCACCAACCAACCACCATTCTGGCGGTTCCGATTCGGAATGAGCGAGATGAGGTGGATGGGGTGCTATTAGCGCAGGTAAATCTCAACTTTCTCTGGTTTATTGTTTCCCAAACGGAGGTGGGCAAGACGGGTTATGTCTATGTAGTTGATGAGCGTAATTTTCTCATTGCTCAAAAGGGTAGTAAGCCAGAAACCTTTCAACTTCAAGATATTTCTAAGCGCCCCTTTTTTAAGTTCTTGAAAGCATCCGAAGATACTAAGCACCTTAACGTTTATCAGGGTCTAAAGCAGGTAGAAGTATTGGGAGCTACTGCCTTAGTTCGGAGCGTGAATTGGAATGTGGTTGTAGAACTGCCAACGGCTGAGGCGTATGCTCCCGTTTACCAGATGCTCTCAGTTATGGGAGGCTCATTGGCGGTGGTGACGATCGTCGCTGTTGGCATTGGGTATTTATTTATTCGGCAAATTGTGGTGCCACTTCAGCGCTTAACCGCTGCAGCTACTGAACTCAGTGCGGGGCAATTAGAGACGCGGGTCAACATCGACCGCCAAAACGAATTGGGAACATTGGCGATCGCATTTAACAATATGGCAACCCAGTTAGAGGAACTGATTACAGCAGTTGAAGTGGAACGCAATTTCGTTTCAGCCATTCTTGAAATTGCAGGTGCGCTGGTAGTTGTGCTCGACCCGCAGGGACAAATCGTTCGCTTTAACCGGGCTTGCGAACAAACGACTCATTACTCGTTTAGTGAAGTGAAAGGGCGCTACATTTGGGAATTGTTCCCGAACTCGGACTTAGCTGGACTTGCCAAAACTGCTTTTGAGTCTTTACAAGTTGGTAATTTTCCCCAGCAGTATGAAGGCAGTTGGGTGAGCAAAAATCAACAACTCAGACGGATTGCCTGGTCAGATACTGCTTTAGTCGATAATCAAGGTGAAATTGAGTACATCATCAAAACAGGGATTGACATTACTAAACGGAAACAGGTAGAAGAAGAACTCAAAGCGTCGGAACAGCGGCTATCTTTTCTATTCCGCCAAAGTGCACTGGCAGTTGTGGAATGGGATTTAAACTTTCAAGTCACTGCCTGGAATCCAGCGGCAGAGCAGATTTTTGGTTACACGCCTACAGAGGCGATCGGACACCATGCCGCAGAATTAATTGTGCCTGCGTCTGCCAGAGAGGTAGTCGATCGAGTTATGAACGAGTTGTTGAGTCAGGTTGGAGGAATCTACAGCGTCAACGAAAATATTACGAAAGACGGCAAAACTATTATTTGCGAATGGTTCAATACGCCTTTAGTAGGGGAGGCTGGAAAGATTGTTGGAGTTGCTTCCTTGACACTGGATATTACTGAGCGCAAGCAAGCCGAAGCTGCGTTAAGGCAAGCAAAAGAGGAAGCTGAGGTTGCACTCAAAACCTTACAGCAAACTCA
Source organism: Microcoleus sp. Pol17C6 (assembly GCF_036701145.1). Lineage (NCBI taxonomy): Bacteria > Bacillati > Cyanobacteriota > Cyanophyceae > Oscillatoriales > Microcoleaceae > Microcoleus > Microcoleus sp. Pol17C6. The sequence continues at coordinate 6,848 of NZ_JAUBQH010000085.1, read as the reverse complement.
GGCACAGCTTATTCAGGCAGAGAAAATGTCAGGTTTGGGGCAACTGGTTGCTGGTGTTGCTCACGAAATTAATAATCCAGTCAACTTTATCTATGGCAACCTGAGCCATACTGCCGACTACACGCAAAATTTACTAAAGTTGATTCAGCTTTACCAGCAAACCTATCCAACTAATGCCCAAATTCAGGAAAAAATTGAAGAGTTCGATCTGGACTACATTAGTGAAGATTTGCCCAAAATGCTGACTTCAATGAAGGTAGGAGCCGATCGCATTCGTCAAATAGTCCTGTCGCTAAGAAACTTCTCGCGGCTCGATGAGGCAGAAAAGAAGCCAGTTGATATCCACGAGGGAATTGACAGCACATTGATGATTTTGCAAAACCGACTGAAGGCAAAACCGGATCATCCTGCTATTGAAATTGTTAAAGAGTACGGCGACTTACCGCGAGTAGAGTGCTATGCCGGACAGTTGAACCAAGTCTTTATGAATATTCTGACAAATGCCATTGATGCTTTAGAAAACAACGACAATCAGCGTTATACAAAAGACATCCAAAACAATCCCAGTCGCATCACTATTCGGACTAAGCTAGTCACAAACGAAACTCCTTCTGGTTCTTCAAAAAATGTAGTAATTCAAGTTCAAGACAATGGGTCTGGGATGACGGAAACTGTTAGACAACAGGCGTTCAATCCCTTCTTCACTACAAAACCCACTGGTAAAGGAACTGGATTAGGGCTATCCATCAGCTATCAAATTGTAGTTGATAAGCACGGTGGCTCCATCGAGTGCTTCTCTCAACCCCACCAAGGAACAGAGTTCCGCATTGAAATTCCTGTTTTGCAGAGCGGTGCTGTAGCACTCGTGGGTAAATAACTGCTATCGCATTCCTCTATAAGCTGTTGGGCCTTTAAATTGTATGTCAAAAAAAATCAAAGTCTTGTGGGGTGGGCGTCCCGCCCGCCCAGAATATACAATTTAAATGCGCGACAGCTTAGCGTTTCTGATGATAGACACCTATGAAGCTAGCTACAAATCGCGCTGGGATAGTTTATCGAACAGGTTTCGTGAGGGTTTAATCGACGGCATTGTGGGTTTTGAGAGTGCTGTTAGATCATTCCGGTGCAACGGGAATTGATATGAGTAGCAATGGAGACGATCGCCGGAAAGTGGTTCAATACCAGCCGAGCGCCTCCAACCACCTCAAAACAGACTTAATATCATCCGCTAATCAAACGATTTTCTCGCTAGAAAGTTCCCCAGTAGCAGGAGGCTCTACCGTATCGCCAAAGACAATCCGCAGAAAAGGCGGAGCCAAAAAAGTCGTCAGAATCACCATGATAATAATCGAGACTTCTAATGGTTTATCCAAAACCCCACTCGCGGAACCGATGGCGGCAAACACTAAGCCGACTTCGCCCCGAGGAATCATCCCCACTCCGATCGCCAATCGATTGATTCCCGGCTGACCAAATACCACCCAGCCTGTTACGATCTTGCCAAAAATAGCAACGACAATCAAGAAAGTGGCAATCAAAAGTCCCGCCCGATTATCCGGCACTGTTGGGTTCAAAACTCCCAAATCCGCCCGTGCTCCCACCGTTACAAAGAAGATGGGCACAAATAAATCGGCGATGGGTTTCACCAGTTCATCCAACTCCTGGCGGGCCTCGCTTTCATCCAACACCAAACCAGCCGCAAACGCACCCAAAATCGCTTCGAGATGAATTGCGTTGCCCAGAAAAGCCATGAAGTAGGCAAAAATAAAAGCCGGGATGATAATATTTCCGCGAGTTTTGAGTTGACCCACCACCGCCGAAAAGGTTTTGTTGAAGACACCGCCCAGCAGAATCGAACCTAGCAGAAAAACAGTGGCGCTGACAATCAAATAGATGACATTAACAACATCAATCTCCCCGGTTTTGGCTAAACTGGCGACAACAGCTAGGACAATAATTCCTAGCACATCATCAATCACCGCCGCACCGACAATAATTTGACCTTCTTTAGAGTTCAGTTGTCCTAATTCAGACAACACTTTAGATGTAATTCCAATGCTGGTTGCCGTCAAAGCTGCCCCCGCAAAAATTGCTGGAATTGCCGGAGTGTGGAAAATTATCATCAAGCCGGCAGTACCGGCGGCAAAGGGAACTGCCACACCTACGCAGGCGACAACAGTGGCTTGAATTCCCACTGCTTTCAGTTGTTTGAGATCCGACTCTAAGCCAATTTCAAACAGCAGAATAATCACGCCTAATTCAGCTAGCACTGACATGACTTCACTCTGCGATTCAAACACACTGGTGAGGGCGGCAGGGGATAGATGATTAATCGATTGCAGAACTGTCATAATCCCGGAGTCTGATGCTGACAGCCCACCTTCGGGAAAAACGATTAGGTGTAAAGCAGATACGCCAACAATTACCCCTGCTACAAGTTCGCCCAAAACCGGGGGAAAATCGAACTTTCCAGCCACTTCTGCGCCGATTTTACTGGCGATATAAATCACGACCAAACTGAGCAAAACTCCGCTGAGGACGATCGGCGAATTTTCTGCTGCGACTGTTGCTAATAAAGGTATGGGATCAACTAGGGATGCCATCCCAGAACTTAAAGCTGTAATTGTATGGTTCAAAAACATGGGTACGATGATGGTAAGAAAGACGATTCTACGGTGACTGTTGACTGTTGACTGTTGATTGTGAGTCGGAAAATTGATAACTGTTACATAATGACTATCAAGCAAAACTCGAAGAACCCAAATCTGGCGGTACATCCTGCCACCGCCCTTGTCCGACTGCTTGAATTGCTTCTTTTAGCAAGATATCGCCAGTATAAATTGCCCTACCGACGATCGCACTTTTGACACCAATTGGTTCCAAAGCCAGCAAACTCAACAAATCTGCGATCGAACTAACGCCACCGGAAGCAATCACGGGAATCGAAATAGCGTTAGCAATTTCGCGCAAAGATTCCAAATTTGGCCCTTCCATAGTACCGTCGCGGTGAATGTCGGTGTAAATAATTTCAGCAGCGCCTAATTCGGCCATTTTTTGCGCCAATTCGGCCGCTAAAACTTCCGAAGTTTCTAGCCAGCCTCTAGTCGCAACTTTACCATTTCTGGCATCTATTCCCACCAGAATTCGACCGGGAAATTCGGCGCATAATTCGCCGACTAATTGCGGTTGTTCGACGGCGACAGTGCCTAGAATGACGCGCCGGACGCCTAAATTGAGGATAGCAGCAACAGAAGCGCGATCGCGCATTCCCCCACCTACTTGACAGGGAACATCTACGGATCGGACGATCGCTTCAATGGCTGCTTGGTTGACTGGATGACCTGCTTTGGCGCCGTCGAGGTCTACTAAATGCAGCATTGTCGCGCCTTCATTTACCCACTGTCTGGCGACTTCGACGGGGTTGTCGTTAAAAGTTTGAGACTTCGCGTAGTCTCCCTGATACAATCGGACGCATTTTCCATCCAATAAGTCGATCGCTGGAATTACATTCATAATTTTTCCTCAAATTGCTAATTATACCAGTTAAAAAAAAGAATGCAACTTTGGGCAATCTCCCAACCCATACATAATCCTTCATTCCGAATTATAAAATCTAAAATCTAAAATCCTATTACCATTACCATTTATTTTTGACATTCGCAACCGCTATTTAAATGAAACATAATCGCCGAAGAAAGCGTAGACCATAAAGGAGTATTGACATCTGCTTTTTGCAAAGCTTCTGCCGTCCAGTCGTTGCAAGTTCTCAAAATATAGTAACTGCCTTTTGCTTCATAAAAACTATCGCTGTTACCGTAGCCGTAGCTAATTTTTATTTTCCTAATTGCTGGGTCTAATTGGAATGTATTTTTAATAAAATTTACCATCTTCAGATAATTCGCTCCACTAATTTTAACACATTGGGTTTCTTGATTTTGGGGAAAAACCCGATAACCTTGAACGTGTAGGGTAGACGGAGTAAGGAGAAATAGCGCCTTAAAAGCTGTAACTGGGTTGATACTTCCTGATGTGGGAGTTTCGAGCATAAAAGCTCGATCTCCCCAGCCAAAAGACAAGTATTTATAATCGGAAGTGGCATCCCGCCCTATTTCTGTTAGCGGTAAAAATTGATTCCAGTCAAAATATTCATTTTTAACTGGAACGATGATTTCGGTGTGGATGCCTTGGTTGGAAATGTATAGAGAGATTGTGCAATCTGCTTGCGAGTAATTTCCCCACTTTCTGGGAGTGAGATAGCCAATTGTTAAGAAAGCGCTCAAAAATAAGATGACAATTCCTAAGCGCTGTATGCTTTTTCTCATTTTAACCGTAGGTTTCAAATTCTGCCTTCGGATGGCGGGCGCTGCATCTTTGTGGGGAAGAATTCTTGCAAAGCAGAATTGCGCTGTTCGGGGGTTTCCCTAGCCCAATTCGACAAACTTTCGTAGAAAAAGAACGACACGCCAGCGAAATCTCTTTTTCGTACTTCTTGCACTTGTTCTTGAATTTGTTTGAGGGGAACAGAATTATTTTTAAGACCAGTTAAAATGCCGATCGCAGTTGGAATGTTAAGTTTAGCCAGTTTAACTTCTTCCCGTTCCAGTTCGGCACTAAAACGCTTGATATCGCTGCGATAAACCTGCAACACAATTTCTTGGATGTAGCCGCGTCTTTCCCAGGTAAACCAGTCCTGCAAGTGGGCGGGTAAAGAAAAGTGAAAAGGGTTCGGAGATAAGCTGACAATACATTTTTCTTTGCGGGATTTGATGGCGCGGGAAACTCGCCCCACGAAATCGTTGATTTTGTCAGCGCGCCAGCGCACCCAGAAGGTTTCGCGGGGGTCGTCGGAGGGAGGGCTTTTGATTTGTTCTTGATACATTAACACTGTTAACGGCTCGTAGCCAAATTCTACTGGCAAGCCGAAATGGTCGTCAAATTGAATGCCATCTATATCATAATTATCGACAATTTCTATGATTAAATCTAAGATAAATTGCTGAACTTCGGGATGAAAGGGATTCAGCCACACTCGCTCGTGTTTGCCTTCTTTCCAAATAGTTGAACCGTCGCGCCGCTGTGCCAGCCATTCTGGGTGAAGTGTGGCTAATTCCGATTCTGCAGGAGCCATGAAACCAAACTCAAACCAGGGGATTACTGCTATACCTTTTTGATGGGATTGTGCTATAATTTCTTTGAGGATGTCTCGGTCTTTCAATCCGGGCGATGGGTCGATCGGCTGTCCGAATACTCGTTGGGCTGCCGCACTCGGATAAAGTGTATAGCCTCCTTGCCAAACCGTGGGATAGATGGTATTAAAATTGAGTTTGTCCAGTCGATTTACAGCGTCAATGATGTTGTTGCGGGAGAAAATAACGTCGCTGTCAATGTTAGTCAGCCAGACGCCGCGCAATTCGGTTGTTGGGGTTTGGGGGCGGGTTTGCGCTAACAGACGCGGGGATAATATGGCAGAGGAGGTAAGGGCGATCGCAAAAACAAGTATTAAAGCCAGTATCCGCTGCCATTTGTGCAGTTTAATCATTAATTTTTCGCAAATATGATTATTTTTAGACTGATATTTTACCGTATAATTAGCTTGGTAGGGTGCGCCAGCTAGGGTTATTTTATTAAAAGTCGATCGAATATTTCCTGACGCACCTACTATTTTTGATCTTATTGGGGGTCAACGATGATACCCATAAATAATATTGTTCCTGTAGTATCGTCTTGAATGGCACAAAAGAATGGACGGTTTACATTCATTAGAAAAGGCAAACTTCTGAATAACTCGATGGAAGCCACTCCGGCTGCTTCTGTACCTTCTTCGTTCACTTCGACAAATGTTTTGTGTTTTACTGAAGCTACTGCTACGTTGTCATCAGTCATCGGAGAAAAGTCGGCTTTTGAGATTTCAAAAATTCCTGCCATTCCCAAAGCTATGAGTGTGCTTTTGAGTTCAACTTTATACTCCATTGTGAAGCGGGGTATTTCAATTATACAATTTATTTCTCTAAATTCTTGCATCCATTTATTCCAGTTTTCGGGTGTTAATTGCTGCAAAAAAGTTTCCAAGTTGCTATTGAGCCTGGGCAAAAAAATATACATACTCAGAGAACCTTCTTTGCCGTAAGGTAAACTAACTGCTTCAAATTTGTCTGTTTCGTAGTACCCATAAATGGCTGTCTGAGACATCATCGGATGCTGTTTGGAACTGCCGTCGCTTAAAGAGAAAGTTTTGTTCGCAGTTTGAGATTTATCAAAGGGGGTTTTCCAGTTGCCTTTGAAATAGATAGCGTTAATCAAAAACAAGACTTCACCGGGGCTAATTTTATCGACAATTCTCTCTATTTTTCCTTGAGTTTTTTGGCTCACCCAGTTGTTAATGATGCTAATAGCTTGCGGATTCATAAATTCGAGTTCGCTCAGATTAGCCTTGTAGTAGTGTTGATTTGTTTGCAGAAATTCTGGTTTTAAGGAGAAGCCTTGTTGCGCCCAAAGCGAGTTGGCAATTAATACTTGGACATTGGGGTCAAGTGTCTGCCAACTATTTTGCAAACCTTGATTGGCTGCGTTGATTTCTTGCAGAGTCATTCCCGTTAATTCGAGAACTTTTGTCATTTCTTGTTTGGTTTCTCCGCTGACTCCGTTGTATGTCATTGACAGTGCGAGGGCGACAGAAGTAGGGGAAATAAAGATATTTTGATTCGGCTGTTGTTTGCTGAGGGTGTGGAACAAGTTAAAAGCAAATTTGGTATTAGCTGCAACAAGTCTGGCGTCATTTGTGACAAGTTAAGAAAAAGTGCAAATTGTCAAGGGGGTAGACCAAAAAAGGTAAAATAGGATGAAACCTT
>NZ_JAUBQH010000150.1:0-2156 GCF_036701145.1 Microcoleus sp. Pol17C6 | reverse complement strand
ACTTTTTTATATTTGTTTACTTGAGGTAAAGCTTTGTCTAGTAAAGCTTTTATCTGTTGATGTAAGTTATTTTTAAACGGAACTTACCCCGCACCCTTTGAAAGTTGCATTTCAAACCCCCATCAGTGGGGCACTCGGACTTGAGCCAGGGTCCGCTACATGACTACAAAGCCAGTGAAACCTCTAGCAAATCGAAGGCTTTCTGCTGTAAAGAACTCGGTATCGTCAGTTTGTCAAAGCTAACTGAAAAACCCCCCAATTTAGGCTGCACCCGGTTTTTAGTAATCGTCGCCAAATTAGTCAGCAATGTCCGAAAACTTTGAACTGGAAAACACTCAGAATTACGTTTTGTTGAAGCTTTCCGCCTAGCCTGGGTCTGGGATTTATTCGGGACAACGACTGAAGGAGATTGCAGAGGCTCTAACGACTCTTCCTCCTCAAATAGCAGCGGCGCTAATCTCTCGCGCATATGCCATTCCACGTAATAAGCCAACAAGCATAAAAACACGTGCGCTCGCACCCGATGCGCTAAATGATGATAAATCGGGCGCACCTTCAAATCAATAGTTTTATAACAGCGAAATGCCTGCTCTACTTGAGACAAACTCTTATATGCCTTCACAGTTGAGGGGTCATCTAATATCGACTCGGAAACCGAAGTACGAATCACGTACATTCCATCTAAATTTGCTTCGGCTGCAATTTTCTCACTGTGGCGTTCGTAGCTGAAACTGTTGTCGGTAATCGACAGATTAAAATGCTTGGCTACAGAGTAGCGATTGATAATTTTTCCCACTCTCACCCCAATCTTTTCGGCTCCCACTAACCGACGTTGAGAGCGAGTTGTTGCCGCGACGATTTTGTTTAATTCTTTCTCAGTTGCTTGTAGCAGTGCTTCCCTAGTAGCAGCTCTTTCTTCGGCTAAAAACGGATTGCGACAGGCGATTAACCTCTCTCCTGGATAATCTGGAGATTGAATGGCAGCTAAATCTTTTTGGTCAAACAATGACAGTTGTATCGCCTCTTGTTCTACCAACTCTCGGATTTGTGGCGCTCTCAAGGCTGTAATCCAATCTAAACCTTCTGTCCCTTTTAACTCTTCTTCAATTCTCGCCGAAGTAAGTACACCCCGAGCGCCCACTAATACTAACCGTTGTATCCCAAACCGATGGCGGACTTTTTCCAGTACAGGACTTAAGGTTTTAGCATCGTTGACGTTTCCTTCAAATACTTCGACAGCGATCGGGCATCCAGCGGCGTTACAAAGTAAGCCAAAAATGATTTGTAATTTCCCTCTCTTTTTGTCCCGCGAATAGCCGTATTGAGCCAGGGGACAGGTGGTTCCTTCAAAATAAGTAGAGGTGACATCGTAGAGAATTAAGCTACCTTCACACAGATGTTTGGCGGCTATTTTTTGTTCGATTTCTGCTTGTCGTTGGTCTAACCAATCCATTGCTTCATAAAGCTCGTCAGCATCAGCATCTTGAACTTTTAATATTTCACAAAGCGTGCTGTTACAGGTATCTGTCGATAGTCCGCGTGCGGTAGCTAATTTTGAGACCGGGTCGATAATTCGCGCCACTATCATCGCGGTGACTAGATCTCGTTGGCGACTTGCTCGATCGCTAATTAGTGATTCTAGTCCAATATTTTTGAGTGTTCCTAACACGGCAGCGACGTGACCGTGAGGTAGGGAACATTGGATCTCAAAGGCTGATTCTAAGCTAGAAATAGCGGTGCCACCTTTAAGCAAAACTCGCAGTCCTTCGATAGCCTCATCCGGCAGTTTAGAGAGGTTAGCTAGGGTGCGCTTGCGTACTTTGCCATCCTCTCGGTAAGACTGACGTAAGAGGACAGCGGGTGGGGAATTGCGGTTGGGGACTCTTTCGATGTGCATGACTACAATTCTCCCAGGCTTTGCCACCAAACAATCTTAATAAAATCTTAAATTACATGGCTACGCAGGCAAGTCGCTCAAACCGTCTAAACCTATAGCTCGTATGGGATCGAGTTTAACGGAACTACCCCGCAGGGGGTAAGTTCCGTTTAAATTCATTAATTGCCGTAGATTTCTGAGAAATATAGCGTTTCTCAGATAGATGAGGTACAATAACAGCAGTGAGTAAACCAATTCCTCATATCGGATAATGTAACTT
>NZ_JAUBQH010000084.1:0-25221 GCF_036701145.1 Microcoleus sp. Pol17C6 | reverse complement strand
TTTAGTTGTTATGGCTTGATAGCCATACTAGCCGTCCCTGAGTATTTTTACTCATTTAGACTAAACGAATCGCACAGAACTAGATTGATTTTGTAACGAACCGCTTTCGATGCGAACATCGCGAAGTAAGAAAAGAGAAGATAAAACAAGAGAGCGCCTGACAGATTTAGAATTGCTACGAACCTAAAAGTCTGCGGATTTCTAGCCTGTAATCCTCATTATTCAAACCTTCACCGCTAGCAAGCTCCGGATCTATAGCCTGTGAAATAGCAGCAATACGATCGCCAGTTGCCGGGTGAGTGCTCAAAATGCTAGGAGGAGAAGGCTTGTTGAGCAACTTTTTCATAAAATCAACCATCCCAGATTGAGCGTAGCCCGCTCGCCCCATAGTTTGCAATCCCAACTGATCGGCTTCATACTCAGCTTGGCGGCTGTGGGGACGGCGCAAAGCCAATTCCACCCCAATCTGAACCGCCTGAGATCGATCGAGCCCTGTCGCCGAAGCTACGCCTGAAGCTATGGCCATTTGACGCATTTGTTTAAGCGCGTGGCGAGCATTAATGTGAGCGATTTCGTGGGCGATCACACTTGCCAATTCTGCCTCATTGTCCGCCGCTGCCATCAAGCCTTTATTCACATAAACAAAACCGCCCATTGTCGCAAAAGCATTAATATTGTCGTCGTCAATCACTTGAAAAGTATAAGGAATATCGGGGCGAGTGCTTTCTTGAGCGAGCCGCTGACCGATGCGGTTGATATATTCTGTAGTATCCCGATCGCGGTCAATCTTAAACTCGCTGTTCGTTAACTGCTGATTAATTTGTTGGCCAATAGCCACCTCTTGTCGATCGGACATATTGGACAATTGAATAACTTGAATGCCCCGAAAAATCAGTTCAGGCAAAGAAAATGCTTGAGTCGGTTCCGGGGAAACCATCCCAATACCCGCAGCCACAATCAGGGACATAAACAGATAAATCCCCCGGCCACAAGTACGCCGGCAAGTCAACCAAAAACTTTTTAACATGAGTGATAGGTGCCAGAAGTTAGATAAAATTGTAGGAAAAACTCGAAAAGTCACTAAATAGGCAGACGTAATTTGAGGCTGCTTAGTTGCTATTCTAGCTTTTTGTCAATTTTTAACGTTGCCACCAGCTTCTGGGCGATCGAGCCAAGGCTAACCAACCCCCGTCAACTGCCTTCTGGGTTAAGTGCCCCAATCATGCGGATTTTGGGCGATCGTTGTGGTAATATCTTTTAGCTTCAGGACTTACGCATCAATAAAGTATGTCATTGCCAGCGGTAGCTCAGCAATAGCAGCATCTGTTTTTCATCGATGTCTGTGTAAGTCCTGAGCTGTAAACATACTCCTGTCGCTATCAGTATAATAGGCGATTATGAAAATTTTGGATTCTCAAGGCCGACTGTTCGGCAAACTCAGCATTCTAGACGTAGCTGCCGCTCTGATCGTACTGCTAGTTGCAGTCGGAATCTTTTTCTTTCCCGGCACTTCTGGCGGTTCCGTCGCCCAAGTCGGCACCAGTGTCAAACCTGTAGAGATTGATGCAATTGCGATCGGTCTCAAAGGAACAAACGTTCAAGATTTGTTCAAACCAGGTGATAAAATCAATGTGGTGATCCGCAATCAACCCTCCGGTCAGATTACCATCAAATCTGTCAAAACCCTCACCAGAACCCTAGCAGTTCCTCAGCCCAACGGCACTCTGAAAGCTCTCCCAGATCCCAGAGAAGAAGAAGCCTTTAGCAAAAATATGATGTTTACCCTAGAGGGAAAAGGTCAACTTACTGAAAATGGCCCGGTTTTAGGTAATACGAAAGTCAAAATTGGCACTACGCTAGAGCTTGAAGGCAACAAGTACATTTTCAACGCCAGCGTTATCGACGTGCGAGTCAAAGAATAATTAGTAGTCAGTTGTCAGTTGACAGTTGAAAGTTGTCAGTGGTCATTGGTGTCAAATTGAGACTAAAATTCATGATAAATCTCGCTTATAGCAGAGTCTAGATCCCCCCTAGCCCCCCTTAAGAAAGGGGGGGAAAAGATTATTGTCAAAATCCCCCTTATTAAGGGGGATTTAGGGGGATCGAGACTTGGATATAAACGAGAGATACAGCGGTCTTTAGGATTAAGTTGACATCTATGGGTAGTGGGAAATTAATCTTCCTTCTTCCCTCGAACCTGGAACCTCTATCCGTGACATCCGTTTGCATCCGTTAAAAAATCCGTTGCCGAACTTCTTCACCCTTCCGAAAGCAATTTTAAGTATTGCCTAATTAAGCCAATCGTGACAGCGGGAATTTCTAACTGCGGAGTCAAACCTACGTTTTCCAGAGGTTGAAAAACTTTGATTGCTTCGGAGTTGAGGTTGGCCAACCGCTGGCCGATATCGGGTCCGGTAAACTGCGATTTTTCTCCCCAAATAATCGCTGTCGGCGTTGTTAGCTGAGTGATGTACAGCGACAAATCAAAGCACAAATCTCCCCGCACAAAAGACAGGGCGGCATATTCTGCATTTGGTTCCAAAGCAGATGCGAGGTAAGCATCAACAATTTCTTGGTAAACGCGACGGGAATCGGCAAATTGACGTTGTTCTAGAAAGCTACGGATGCCGCCGTCTGTGGCGATTCCGGTACTGTAGAGCAAGCGATCTAAAATCGGCGTGTTGACTAGCTTAGCGAAGAAACTGCTGCCGTAATCTTGTCCGAAGTCCGACAAACCGCTGGGTATGGTCAAAATTAGGGATTTGAACAGATCCGGCCGTGCGATCGCAGCTCGAATCGCGATCGCCCCTGTCAGCGAAGAAGCAATCACCTCTGTCGGACTGCCGCAAGTTTTTTCTAGAAATTCGATCAACGTTGTGATATAATCTTCAACCTGATAATTTCTTGCCGGATGTTCCGATCGCCCCCAACCGATTAAATCAGGTGCTAAAATTCGATATTCTGCCGCAAAAGCCGGATAAACTTTCGACCATTCGTAGGCACTCGACCCGCCGCCAAAACCGTGAAAAAATACTAAGTTCGGCTTATTTTCCGAAGTTGAGGTCGGCAACCCCATCCAAGGCATTTTTTCAGCAGTGTAGTAGACCATTCTGCCGAGAGAAGTAACTATTGATCGCTGACCGAAGCCGAGGGGTACAAGCATAAACTAACCTCAATCGCTGTTATATTTTAGATTCTTTTCCGTCGCCCCGTCTCTGTTTAAAAAACTTGCAAAGCTGGTGGCGTTTTTGTAAAGATTGAGTAATGATTTAAATCTATTTTAGTACAGGTGAAGCGTGAAACTACAGACAGCAAGTAAGTTTTGCGATTTGGGCAATTCGGCTGTGTAGTTATCCTTACCCTTGCAAACTACCCCCGATCGGAGATAATAGCAAAATGATGGGTAAGACCCCTCAACAAAATAGAGTCTGTTCGCCAACCCCGAAAGCAGGCGCTCGGAAAGGAGGACTATTAGAACTCGCTTTCAGGCAGGCGGCAGGTTTGCCGACGCTCGCCAATCACAAATCATTAATCACGATATTTTGCGGAGCAGTGGCTTTTGAGGTCGAAAGTCTTTGTTGGAGGGCGGGCGATGGGGTTTCGATTCCTAATTGCAGGTTTGGCAATCACGGGCCTCGCCGTTATCAATTCCAAAACAGAAGAAACAACTAATCTCAGGGAGGTCTACTAAAATGCAACTGCTCAGAAAAAGGGATCGCGAGGGTTTTATGGTTGATGCGAAAAGTCTTCAATCTGACGGGTTAGCAGAATTTGACACAGCCTGTCGAAGCATGGATTTAAACGGCAAAAAGTCTGTTGTCGCCACTCCAGAACGCTCAGGCGCAGGATCAGAGGTGCGATCGCGCGCCACGGTACCTGCAATCGTCCGCGTAGCTTTAGAAGACTTGAAATGCTTTGAAGTAGTAGAACACCAGTTTGCACATTGGGGGGTGACTTTTAGCAATGCCGTCGCCATCCAACCTTCAAACCCAGCCTTTTTCACGGGTTCTGGAGCAACAGTGTTAATGGGGGCCCCCAAAAGCGGACTGATAGAAGTAACTTTTAAGTATCCAGTTCGGTGGGTGTCAGGACTTGTCACCAGTTCGCGACGAACTGTTTTATCTGCTTGTGACATTGACGGCAACCCAATTGTTCAGGATGAAATGCCGGCGCCCAATCTGGTGGGGTCTAATTCTCCGATCGCCCCTAGGGCTCCCCTGCGCGTAAAAGCTCCGAATATTCATAAAATTACTTTTTACGCTTTTGACGGTCAGCTAATAGTCGATGACTTGATTTTTGGATTTTAAAGCCATGCCATAAGTAGCGTCCCAAGTCTGCAAACCTTCGAGAAGGGCATTGCGGACTAAAGCTTCTGGTTCCCGACTCAGCATCAGCCGAAAGCACTCGGCAGCGCGGGAACGGGCGATCGAACTTTTGACTGAACTCACAGGACCAAACCCACCCTTATTCACCAAATCGGTCATTTGTCGCACTGCAATCAAACGCTTCACGGGGTCAGCATCAGTCAAATCCGCCAAGATGCGATCGAGCGCCACTTCATCTTTTGCGGCCCCCAGACTCAACCCTTGCCGCAGCAACAGTCCTGCAATCGCGAGCGTGCCCAAATTCTGCAAAATCACGCTCAAAGCCATCCAGTGGCTCTCGGAGTCCGCCCAAATTGCCAAACTCATGTAAGCGCCCAAGGTAGCAATGCCGCCGGTGCCGACGGCTAAAACGAACCGACGGTTCGGGCCCTCCCAAAATTGCTCGCCTTTTGCCCGCAGCAATTGCCAGTCCCACGACTGCCCTCGGTAAACCAGCATCATCGCTGCTATCCCCAGGCCGGTGGAAAACAGTAACTCACTGTTCCACAACCCCCAAACTCCTGCCAGCGTGACAACTGCCAGCCAACCTTTCGATCTAGTCAAATGCTCTAGCAGCCACTTGAGAAGAGCAGTAGAAACCACAGGCGATCGGGCCCAGGAGGTCTTACCATCTGCCCTCCTACGCCTTGTTTCGGCAGTCCGGCCTGTGGCTGTTGGGGTTCCCGGCGGGCGATGAGCGTCCGAACTAAATTCCCTCAAAGCTTGACCATCAGTTATTTCTAAAGACAGGTCGCTCAAGGGGAGATTGCCGAGTTCTAAAGTGCGATCGGACACTTTTACAGGCGATCTATTCAGCTTGGTTGTAGTTTTTTTAACTTGATTCATACTGACTTTTTTGAAAAATAACTTAAAGTTATCCAGGCTTTTTTAGCACTGATTTAGATTCTTGGCAAATAAGACTCTAAGCTTCTATGATACCGGAAATTCAACCCCGTGGCGAGTACCGCAAATGCGCTGAATTCCTAGAAATCCTTACCAAAAATAGAGCAATTGAAGATGGTTGAGAAAATCACGATAGGTTAACAGCGAATATTTCTGCATCACTCTTGAGACAGAATGGCGATCGGAGTTGGCATGATGGCCAAAAATCGAAATTTTTTAATTTCCAAAAATAGGGGAATTTTGAGTGATTCAATTCGTCCGCCAAGAAATGCACGACGAAAATTTAGCCTTTTGCCCGCAGGCCCGGACTCTCGCTGCTATCCCGGTGTCAGATGAGGCTGGGATTAGCTTGACCAGCGGGACGAACCGCAGCCTCCGGGCGGGCCGAGAATCCAGACACAGACAGTATTGTTGGATAATTAGCAGGAGCATTCCTAAACTGCTAAGATTTTTGAATTAATGGGAGTTGAGGAAGCCCATCATCCGGGTTCAAACCGGTAAAGCAGCAAGGCAAACAACCGATAGATCGTGTTCGGCAATTGCGGAGGCTGGAAAAACAGCGGCTTTTGACCAAACTCAGACAGAACTGCGGCCCCAAAGTGTGTCTGCGGAGGTTAGGCTAGTGAAGAGAGGAAAAGAATAGTTACGATCGAGACTTGATTAGTCTACCTTGTAACTTATTGCTCAGTTGTCAAGCCCAACAGTTTTGCATTCTCTGGCAAGCGAGACTCTTGGCACTTCCAACAAGTGGGGAACTCGACCGTCAAAGAACTTGGGTTTGATGGTAAAGCCCTTAGTAATATGTAAACACCTTACCGATAACTCGCCGGAACAATCTTGCAAGAAAACCCATGTCTAGTATGCAAAACCAATTCACGGTTCACTTCTGGGGCGTTAGAGGTAGCATAGCGTCTCCCGGGGCAGAAACAGTACGTTACGGGGGCAACACGCCCTGTGTAGAAATGCGAGTGGGTGACAGCCGCCTAATTTTCGATGGCGGTACTGGATTGCGGGTTTTGGGACAAACTCTCCTGTCCCAGATGCCCGTAAAAGCTCATATGTTTTTTACTCACTCTCACTGGGATCACATTCAAGGATTCCCATTTTTTGTCCCAGCTTTTATTCCTGGGAACTGCTTTCACATCTATGGGGCTATTGCTCCTAATAAGGCTACTATCCAGCAGCGCCTCCACGACCAGATGCTGCACCCCAATTTTCCGGTGCCCCTGCAAATTATGGGGGCAGACCTGAAATTTAACGATATAGAAGTTGGCAAACCGCTGGAACTCGGAGAGATTAAGGTGGAAACTGCTTTGTTGAACCATCCGGGGGAAGCTATAGGCTACCGCGTCAACTGGCGGGGGTATGCGGCTGCTTACGTGACTGATACCGAACATTTTCCCGATCGTTTAGACGAAAATGTGCTGTATTTGGCTCAGGATGCTGAGGTGCTGATCTACGACGCTACTTATACCGATGAGGAGTATTATGCCGAGAAGAGCAGCAAGGTCGGCTGGGGACATTCGACTTGGCAGGAAGCGGTGAAGGTGGCAAAGGCTGCTAATGTCAAAAAGTTGGTGATTTTTCACCACGACCCGCTGCACAATGACGAGTTTTTAGACAGGGTGGGAGAACAAGTTGCTCAAAGGTTCCCGAACAGTTTGATGGCGCGGGAAGGTTTGTCGTTACAATTGCTGCCTCCTGATAACGATTTGTCTGAAGCGTCGGTGCAAGCGCCTCAAGTGTCTGTGTGAGGGATTTGAGCTTGTCAAATGCTTCTGAAATCTCGATCGGTGAAATCTGAAATTTAAGCGAGGGCTGACCTCACTCAAAGACGGATACCGTGCCACGTACTCCTGTCGTGGAAAACCAAAAAGTTTAGACCAAAGTTCAAACTTCCAGATTTATCTGTGGAGTCAATTCTAAAATCTAAAATCTAAAATCGACTGGCGATCGCAATCTGGCTAAGTATGTCAAAATTTTAAGCGTGTGGGTAACTTCTTCTTGTACCGCTGCTCTGACTCCAACTTCTGTTGCCTTGGGAAACTTTGATGGTTTGCACCTAGGGCATCAACAAGTCGTGCAGCCAATTTTAAATAAATCGCCGGGGCCAAATTCTGCGACGGTTTTTGCGTCGGCAGAAAACTTGCGTTCCAACGCTGGCACAGATCAAAATTGGGAAAGCGAACCTCCGGCGACCTGCTACAAAGACTCAGCAGCACCACCCGATGGAGCCGACAGCGGCCGTAATTTCGAGGGTTTGATAGGCCCCAAGGCAGAGGGCAACAGCCTCTCTGGTCGCGATTATGATGGGGTCGATCGGCTTTACAGCACTGTGGTGACATTCAATCCGCACCCGCAAGAATTCTTTACGGGTCAACCGAAAAAACTGCTGACGCCTCTGGCAGAAAAGGTAGAATTGCTCGCAGCAATGGGCGTCGAGCAACTTGTGCTGCTGCCGTTCGATCGAGAACTTGCGGCTTTGACTGCTTCTGAGTTTGTCGAGGAAATTCTGGTGCGGCAACTGCAAGCGAGTCGAATTAGTGTGGGGGTTGATTTTCGGTTTGGACGGGGACGCGCTGGGACGGCTGTGGATTTGCAGTCGATCGCCGCCGGTTACGGTATTGATGTTGCTCTTGTACCGCTGCACAATTGCGGTGAGGGCGATCGGATCAGCAGTTCTGCAATCCGCGAAGGTCTGGCATCCGGCGACCTCCCAAGAGCGAATCAGTTGCTGGGGCGACCCTACAGTTTAGTTGGGACTGTGGTTGGGGGAAAGCGGCTGGGCAGGACGATCGGATTTCCTACTGCTAATATCGAACTGCCGCCGGAAAAATTTTTGCCACGTTTTGGCGTGTATGCGGTGCGAGTCTCACTGAAGCATGGATGGGAAAAGATGAAAGAGGAAAGTTCTTCCTATCAGCGGGAAAATCCAAAATCTCTAATTCCCGGCGCAGCATCAAATTTATCTTTTGTCAATGGGGTGATGAATGTTGGCTGCCGCCCGACAGTAGACGGGCTGCAACCCACTGTGGAAGTTCACCTGTTAGATTGGTCGGGGGATTTGTACGGTCAAACCTTGAGCGCGAGTTTGGTAGAGTTTTTGCGGCCGGAACAAAAATTCGCTTCTCTGGATGCTCTCAAAACTCAAATTCAGGCAGATTGCGATATTGCTAGAAGCCTCTTAACTGCTAAAGTCTAATAATTATGTGATCTAGAACGGGCGATCGGTTTTAAAAATGGTGCAAGATGAGTCAGACTAAATTCTAGTTGTACAAATCCGCAGTCCGCAAGGCAAAGACTCAAGATTTTGGCAATTTGATGTTTGATCCACAATTAGCAATTAGCAATTAGCAATCAGGGATATGAGACAACATATTGAGCGGCTCAAACAAAATCTAAGCAAAACTATGGTCGGCAAAGCGGATGCTATTCGCTTGGTGCTGGTAGCCGTGTTTTCGGGTGGGCACGCGCTGCTGGAAGACGTGCCAGGTGTGGGAAAAACGCTGCTGGCGAAGTCTTTGGCGCGATCGATCGATGGGAAATTTCAGCGGATTCAGTGCACTCCCGATTTGTTACCGACGGATATCACCGGTACTAATATTTGGAATCCGCGCAGCGGAGAGTTTGAGTTTTTGCCAGGGCCAGTTTTTGCTAATGTTTTGCTTGCCGATGAAATTAATCGGGCGACGCCGCGAACTCAGTCAGCTTTGCTGGAAGTGATGGAAGAAAAGCAGGTGACAGTAGATGGAGTTTCTCGGAATGTTCCGGCGCCGTTTTTTGTGATTGCGACTCAGAACCCGATCGAATATCAAGGCACTTTTCCGCTACCGGAAGCGCAGATGGATCGGTTTACTTTGTCTTTGACTTTGGGCTATCCCGCTGCGGTGGAAGAGTTGCAAATGTTGGAACGGCTTTCTGATAGTTTTGCAGTGGAAGATTTGCAGCCTTGTATTTCTTTGGAACAGGTGCAGGAATTGCGGCGTTTGTGCGCTGCTGTGAAGGTGGAAGGCTCTTTGAAACAGTATATGGTAGATTTAGTGCGATCGACGCGGGAAGATGAGGAGATTACTCTGGGGGTGAGTCCCCGGGGTGCGGTGGCTTTGCACCGGGCATCCCAGGCTTTGGCATTTATGGAGGGCCGGGATTTTGCTACTGATGATGATGTTAAGTATGTGGCGCCGCACGTACTATCTCACCGTTTAATTCCGGCGGGGGGAAGGAGGGCTAAGGCAATTGTTGATCGATTGTTGCGCTCTGTTCCTATTCCTTAAAAAGTTTGTAAGTAGGTCGTTCTAATTAAATAAACAGGCAAAATGCCTGTTCCACAAAGAATGATTTTTATTATGGGATAGGCATGATGCTCGCCCTCGTTATATCAAATCCGGTGGCATCGGAATTAATATTACCCACCGTCAGGAAACGGCACTGCCGTTTCCCTACCATTAATAGGGCGAGAGTTAGATCCGAGGGGGGCTAATGATTATTTTTGGGTATGGAAACAGCATTGCCTTACTACTTTTTTAATCACGGCTTAATAGCACTATCAAACAGCGCGACTAATTTTTTTGCCTCTAAATCAACATTGTGTTGTTGAGCAACTCTCTCGGCTCCTGTTTTCCCCATTTGTTCTAGCTTTTCTAAAGGTGCTTCCAATACCGCGCGCATTGCTACGGCTAATGCTTCTGCGGAACCGGGAGGAACTAACCAACCGCAAACACCGGGTTCTACGAGCTCCGGGATGCCAGCAACATAGGTGCTAATTACGGGCCGATTGAGAGCGAGGGCTTCCATAATTACGACGGGCAAACCTTCCGCAAAACTCGGCAATACCATTGCCCGTGAAGCTAAAATCTCTTGCTGAACTCGATCGCCACTGGCCCAGCCGGTAATTTCTATATGATTTTGCAGGCCGAGTTGCAGAATCTGCTTTTCAATATCCGATCGCAGCGGCCCGTCTCCTACCAGTACCAACTTAAATTCTAAGCCTTGAACAGCTAGCAAGTTAGCAGCTTCTAGCAATAACAAATGACCTTTTTGTTCGCTGAGTCTGCCAATGCAAGCTAAGCGGGGTGCTGCGGGTATGGGGACGTAGGGTGCAGCTAAAAATGCAGCATCTACGCCGCAGTGTATGACGTGAATTTTTGACCAAAAAGTGCGATCGCACCACCTAAAAAGCTGACTTTTACCGAAGGAACTAACCGCCGCTACAAAGGTCGATCGTTTAATTTTTTCGTCTAAGGAAAGAATTGTGGCTTTATCAAATTCTTCAGGGCCGTGAACGGTGAAACTGTAAGTCGGGCCGCCAAGTACGCGGCACAGCATTGCGACTGTTGTGGAATTTGTCCCGAAGTGAGCGTGAACGTGTGCTGTACCCGATTCTGCAAACCAATTTAAAAGAATGCAAGCTTCTGCTAAATAAGCTAGATGCAGCAAAATCCCCCGTTCCGAGTGCCAGCCAACTTTGAACATTAACCGCACAGCTTCGATGAATCGAATTGGTCTAGTGGCGGCAACGCGCAGCAAACCCCACGCTAACCCCTTTACACCAACTCCTAAGATTACTTTAGTCAATTCTTGCTCTAGTTTGTCGGCCCCATCAACGAGTTCTGACTCGCACGATCGGATGGAAAAACGTGCGACTTTCATGCCGCAATTTTCAACGGCTAGCACTTCTCTGCGGACAAAGCTGTGGCTGACTTTGGGATATTGGTTGACTAAATAAGCGATGTTCATGAACGGGGAGAAAATTTTATGGTAAAACTTAGATTAGTTTAGCCTTTGGTTGCAGTACGTGGGCAACAAATTTAGCTGATTTGTTGAGCTTATTTTAGCAGGGGCGAAGGGCGAGCGCTTTTGGTGGGGTGGGGGAAGTGACAGCGGGGCGATCGCTATTTCGGTCAGAGCAAATCAATCCACACATTTTACATTTTTAATACAATAGTCACGACACTTTTTAGGTAGTAGTCACAAACCCTTGATTTTCACGCAGGCAGCTCGATCGCCATGAAAGCCTTTTTTTAGGGTTAGCAATCAAAAACTCTCTCAAGTGTTTTCATATGCAAATCACTCCAAATCAGGTTTAACCGCCCCCCGATTACCTCAATAATTAGTAATTATTCAACCTGCAATTCCATCTAATTTCCTATTGTCACCTAAATTTTCCCGAAAATCACCAGCCCGAAAAATAATCGCCCAAATCCCCAAAAAACCAGCAACTCTCACAACTCTCACAACTCCCTCAACTCTAGCCACCAAAGATTTTTCTGAGGCGACTTGCTCTGCATCTACCCAAGATGACAGCAAATAAGGTAAAGTAAACGGCACAAGAGTCTAGAACTCTCCAACAACCGCAACTCGGCAAACCAGCCCCTGGCCAGCAAAACTCGCCAGTACAGGCGGCATTAACCGCTAACCGTCAACCCCTAACAACCCAGAAAAATGCAAACCTACTACTACGTTTTAGCCAGCCAACGCTTTTTGCTAGAAGAAGAAGCCCTAGATGAAGTGTTTAAAGAAAGAACTCGCAACTACAACGAACAAGAAAAACAAATAGACTTTTGGTTGGTTAAACAGCCGGCTTTCCTAGAAGCGCCGACAATGGCAGAAGTTAAAGCAAAATGCCCTCAGCCAGCCGCCGCTATTATTTCTACCGATCCCGTCTTCATCACCTGGTTGAAACTGCGATTAGAATATGTACTGACAGGTGAATTTCAAGCACCATCAGCAACTATTCCCGATGCCCTTGCATCCCTACAGACAGCATGAACAAAATAGCAAAATATCAGACAAAACAACTAACAATAATTAGGGGTAAATTGTACAAATTTATTTTGTCTATCCCCCTATTTTCTGCTACTTCGATCGCCCTTTTGGTATTGACAATTTTATCGAGTTCTGTTAAAGCTCAGTCGGGCTGCCAACCGCCCCAGTCCGATGAATATCTACTGTTAATCGTCACCCCAACACCCGAACAGCAAGAAAGAGCAAAACGCTCTTTTCCTGGAAATACTAACAACACAGTTTGTCGGTACATTAATGACACGGTGACGCGAGTGGGTGGCTTTCGGGACTCGCAAATCGCCAGCGATTGGGTGAAATACATCGAAGATGTTGTCGGATTGCAAGCTTACGTAGTACGATCGCCCGCAGCGGCACTACCCCAAAATTTGCCAGTCTACAATCCTCAGCCAGCACCAGGTTCTGAACCAATCACCAATCCTTCAACCGGCAATCTTGCCTTCAATCCCCAACCCCTCGGCCCTGGTTATGCAGTGTTAGTCGATTACTTCAACCAACCGGAATTAGCTGGCCAAGTCAGGCAAGCATTAGGCACGCAAGTAGGGTTAGCTTCCTACGGCCAGCGTCCCTTTTTATTCGTCGCTTATACAACGGATCAAAACGCCGCTACTGCTGCGGTAAAAGCATTGAGCGATCGAGGTTTTTGGCCGATGTTAGTAGACAGCCGCCGAGTTACCGTAATTGCTCCCGCTGTTCGCTAAAAGATAACCTACCCCACGATTATTGGGATCGTGAAATTACTACTACACCCAAAGTCCTAGCAGAGGGGGACTAATAACAATTATTGTTGTTGGGATTCTAGCGGGCTGCTTCCTAGCTGACTTTCGGCCCGCTTTTTTGCTTCCATTGCGGCTCGGTAATCGGGGTTGTAGCGAATTGCTTTGTCATAGGAGGCGATCGCATCTTCGTATCTTTTTACCGCTACAAGTGCATTACCGCGGCTGTACCAGGCTTCGGAGTAGTCTTGCTTGACATAAACGGCTTCGTTGTAAGACACTAGCGCATCTTCGTACCGATTCAAATTGTACTGAGCATTTCCTCTATTGTACCACGCCTGATATTCTTTCGGATTTAAATCTAAGGCTCTGTTATAACACTCAATTGCTTGTTCATACTTGCGTAATTCGTGGTACGACCAACCTAAATTGTACCACGCTTGATAATAATCCGGTTTTAATTTAACAGCTTTTTCGTAAGCTTCTACCGCTTCTTCATGTCGGCGCATTTTTAGCAAAGCGATGCCTTTACTGTACCAGGCTTGATAAAAAATTGGCTGAAACCGCACGGCTTTTTCGTAGGCTTCAAAAGCTTCTTTATTTTTGTTTAATTCTAGGAAAACATTGCCTAAGTTATACCAAGCTTCAAAATTATCGAATTTAATTTCAACTGCTTTTTGATAGGATTCTACGGCTCGATCGTACTGTTTTAATTTTTGGTAAGCTTGTCCCCGATTGTACCAAGCACCGTACAAATTTGGCTGAAACTGTACCGCTTTTTCGTAGGAAGTGATCGCTTCTTCGTACCGCTGCGAGTCTAACAGAACATCGCCTCTACCTTCCCATGCTGCGGCATAGTCGGGCTGGATTTTCAAAGCGTTATCAAAAGATGCGATCGCCTCTTGAGACTGTTGCAACTTCTCCAAAGCATAACCGCGTCCCGTCCAAGCTTCCAAGTATTTCGGCTTTAATTCTATGGCTTTATCATAAGCTGACTGCGATTCTTGGTATTTTTTCAATTCATATAAAGTTTTGGCTTTTTCCTGCCAGACTTCCGCGTAGTCCGGCCTGAGAGTTATAGCTCGCTCATAAGCTGCCAGAGCTTCTTCAAATCGGCTTAAATTGTAAAGAGTATTGCCTCGGTTATATAGGTCAGTTGCATTGGCCGAATTAAAAGTATTTACACCATAAATTGATGCTAAGATAGTGACGCCTATTAAACTGGCGATCGACAATATTTTTAAATACAGTTTTTTTCGGGGTTTTACCGGCTTATTCGCAGCAGCAACCGGAGGCAATACAGGAACTGTACCGCTGAAAGAATTTTTCAATTCTTTAATAGCTTGTAGCGTTTCACCTGCACTAGAATAACGTTGCCGAAAATCGTACTTTACCATCTTATCTAAAATCTTCGCAAATTCAGGACTGACTGATGTTTTGTCCTGCCAAATAATTTCCTCTGTATCGGCGTTTCTTGGCATTTGGTGAGGATTGATGCCCGTGAGGAACTGAATTGCGATCGCACCGACGGCATAGATATCGCTGCTGAGTTTCGGGTTGCCGTGAGCTTGTTCGCTGGGCATATAACCGGGAGTACCGATGCTCACACTCAAGCTATTCTTGGGCTGAGGAGTGGTGATTTGAGTAGTAATTTCTTTGACTGCGCCGAAGTCAATTAAAACTAATTTTCCGTCTCTATCTCTGCGGAGGATATTGCGGGGATTGACATCGCGGTGAATCACATTTTGCTGGTGTACAAAGTCTAAAATTTCGAGAAGTTCCTGCAATATACAAATGACTTGATCTTCCTGCATGACTCCCGCAGTCCCCCCTTGGTAAGGGGAACCTCCCGCAGTTCCTCCTTGGTAAGGGGGGGTTTGGGGGGGTATAATTTCTTGACTTAAATCGTGACCTTCTATAAATTCTTGAACTAGATAAAACTCTTGATTTTCTTCAAAAAAAGCAAAAAGTCTGGGAATGCGATCGTGATTTCCCAACTTGTACAAAACTTGTGCTTCGGTATCGAATAAACGTCTTGCTACTTTTAGAGTTTCCGGATCGGTTGCGTGAGGTTTAAGCTGCTTGACGACGCAGAGGTGATTGCCTGGTAGCTGCTTATCTTCAGCTAAATAAGTTTGAGCAAATCCGCCGCCTCCCAAGTGACGGATAATACTGTAGCGATTGCCGAGTGTTATTCCAAGCATGAAATTCACCTAATATTTCCTAGTCGTTTGGAGAATTAGCTTCCAACCAAGCTGTCACATCTTCCGCATTTGAAAATTCTAACATGGCCTCTCTAATTTTTTTAATGGGTCGAACCGCAACTGGGGAGTTTGAATTTCAATAAAATAAATTTCCGGGTGAAATCCATTATGCAGTTCTTCAATCATTAATTTAGTTCTATTTGCTTTCTTTCTTGTTCCCTCCCCTTACTAAGGGGAGGGTTAGGGTGGGGTTCTAGATTTTTTCTGGCATGGGATGCTCCCACTCTAACTTAACTTTGAACCGATTTCAAAATTTGATCATCGACTGAAAAATCTATCTCAGCTTTGTCCCGCCCCGAAACTACATAATCATTCTGAAAAGAATCTTTCAATCCAGAAAGTAAGTCAAATTCCGGCTGCCAGTTAAGATCGGTGACAGCTTTATTAACTGAAGCGAAAAAGTGCTGCAATCGCATTGGGAAAGCTTTCTTTTTGCCGAAGTCAAATTGTTTCGGATCGTAGTGTACAATCTTAATAGCATCAGGGGATTTGCCTGCCGCTTGAATGCAGGCGCGGGCTAAACCGTCAAAGGTGACAAATCGATCGCCCGAAACGTTGTAAATTTGCCCGATCGCCCTTTCGTTACCCAAAACCGCCGCCATTGCTTTAGCCAAATCCTGACAGTGCCCCAACTGCGTGAAGTGCATCCCGTTACCGGGAATCGGAATCGGTCGATCGCGCACAATGCGATCGAAAAACCAAGCCTCTAAATCGTTATAATTTTGGGGGCCGTAAATGTAAGTCGGGCGAATCGAAGTCCAAGGCAAACCCGATGAGGCCAAGTAATTTTCGGTTTCGCATTTACCCAAATGCCGGCTTTTAGGATCGGTAGCGTCCCCTTCGATATGAGGCATTTGATCCGACTTCAAATAAACCCCCGCAGAGCTCATGTAAACAAAATGCTGCACCCGCCCTTTAAATATTTCAGCTAAAGGCTGTGTATCGCTGAGTTCGCGGCCGTTGTTGTCAAAAACCGCGTCAAACTCGACCGTCGATAACTTTTCTTGCAATTGTTCAACATTTGTGCGATCGCCCTGAATCTGTTTTACGCCCGCAACCGGTGCAGGCTTGTTGCCCCGGTTAAACAACACCACTTCATGTCCTTGTGCTGCTAAAATCTTAGTAAGATAAACCCCGATAAACCGAGTACCGCCCATCATTAAAATTCGCATTATTTTCGATGCTCCTTACAGTTAGTGTAAATATCTTACAATAAAGTTATGCCTTACGGAGAAACCTGGTTTTTTAATAAAACACATATTAACAGCGATCATCCCTGGTACAAAAAACCGGAACGCTTGAGTTTTTGTGTGCAAGTCCTGAAAGTCAATTTTGTGCTTTACTAAAGTGGATCGCCCCAAATAAACATAATTTCAGTTTGCCTAAAATAGCCCTATGCAAGTTCCCCGGCTACATCCCGAAACAATCGAAGAAGTTAAACAAAGAGCAGACATAGTAGACGTTATTTCCGGTCGCGTCGTGTTGCGAAAACGCGGCAAAGAATTTGTAGGTCTGTGTCCTTTTCACGATGAAAAATCTCCCAGCTTTACCGTCAGTCCCGGCAAACAAATGTATTATTGTTTCGGCTGCGGTGCAGGCGGCAATGCTTTTAAGTTTCTCATGGAACTGGAGAAACGCCCTTTCAGCGAAGTAGTATTAGAATTAGCTAAAAATTATCAAGTCCCCGTCAAAACAGTCGAACCGGAACACCGCCAAGAGTTGCAGCGCCAAATTTCTTTGCGGGAACAACTCTATGAAATCTCAGCACTAACAGCCAACTTTTACGAACACGCTTTGCGGCAAACCCAAGGAGAAGAACCCTTAGCATATCTCAAATCAGAGCGCCAGCTCAGCGAAGAGACTATCCAACAATTTCAATTAGGTTATGCACCCCAAGGTTGGGAAGCACTTTACAGTTATTTAGTAGAACAGAAAAACTATCCAGCGCAATTAGTAGAACAAGCTGGATTAATTGTACCCCGAAAAAATGGCGGCAGCGGTTATTACGATCGCTTCCGCAATCGCATTATAATTCCCATTCGTGATACCCAAGGCAGAGTCATCGGTTTCGGCGGCAGAGCTCTCGGCGACGAACAGCCGAAATACCTCAATTCTCCCGAAACAGAACTCTTCGATAAAGGCAAAACTTTATTTGCCTTAGATACAGCCAAAATAGCCATTAGCAAAGCCGATCGAGCAGTGGTTGTAGAGGGGTATTTTGACGCGATCGCACTTCATGCCGCCGGCATCTCCAACGCCGTCGCTTCCCTCGGCACAGCCTTAAGTTTAAACCAAGTACGGCAGTTATTGCGCTACACTGACTCCAAACAAATTATCCTCAACTTCGATGCCGACAAAGCAGGAACTCAAGCAGCAGAACGCGCTATTGGAGAAATAGAAAAACTCGCTTATCAAGGAGAAGTGCAACTGCGGGTGCTCAACATTCCTGACGGCAAAGATGCCGACGAATACCTGAAAACGTACTCCCCAGAACAATATCGAGAATTGCTGGAAAATGCTCCGTTGTGGATCGACTGGCAACTACAACAAATGCTCGTCAATCAAGATTTGAAGCAAGCCGATACTTCCCAGCAAGTCACAAAAAAAATCATTAATTTATTAACCAATATCACTGACGACAATCAGCTAGCACATTACCTGCAAAAATGCGCCGAAATTCTCAGCAAAGGAGATTTTAGACTCACAAAAATGATTGCAGAAAACTTGCTAAATCAAGTAGTCAGCGATTGGGCAAAGCGGCAGAGTCAAGACGAATCTTTGACAATGCCCCTGTTAATTAGAAACAAGCTAAAGCCGAACAAACAATATAAAAAACAGCGTGCAAGCGGCGAAAACAAAAACTCAAAATCCAGCTTATCTGCCGTAGCCCGCAGTCTTTTAGAAGAAGCCGAAGCGCAATTATTGCAGATTTATTTGCACTGTCCCGAATACCGCCAAGATGTCAGAGAAGCAATAGAAGCTAGAGACGTGCAGTTTAGCCTTTCTCACCACAGATTTTTGTGGCACCAGATTGTCAATGCTGAAATATTGCACAAAATGTCTTTACAAGTAGCACCTTCTGAGTTAATATTAAAATTGCAAGATAGCTTCATTGAATATCCAAATCAACTAAATCAAATCTCGCATTTATTTCACTTAAATGAGTTCTCAGAAAGAAATGTTTATCGCGCCCCTCTAGTCATTAGATCTGCCCTCGCCTGTATCGAGCAAATTATCAGCATGAAGCGCCGCCGAATTGCACTCAATATGTGGGAAAAAGCCAAG
This sequence comes from Microcoleus sp. Pol17C6, assembly GCF_036701145.1. NCBI lineage: Bacteria > Bacillati > Cyanobacteriota > Cyanophyceae > Oscillatoriales > Microcoleaceae > Microcoleus > Microcoleus sp. Pol17C6. The sequence goes on along the minus strand of NZ_JAUBQH010000084.1, from coordinate 6,888 downwards.
GCCGCTAGCAGTGGCGAAGAGGCTATAGAATATCACCAACTCTTCTGTGCCGAACAAGAATGGCTCAAGGAATTAGAGCGGCTGCGTCAAGTTAATTTTTACGATTTAACATCCGTGCCTTGGGGGTAATACCCTTTTAGATTTTAGATTGGGGATGACTGGTTCGATACAGGTTGGAAGCTTGCCTGCAGTTACATTTTTTTAACTGATATAAGTAATAAAGTCCTTACTAGAAGCCTGTTTGTACTAAGGACTTTATTCCTTTATTCAACGAGCCTTTTAATAATCGCAAAAAAGAGTTTCGCGAGTATCTCTACCTGTCACTGGATTAGTACCTTTTGCCACTTTACAAAGTTTTTCTATCATATCGTCTCGCAGCAGTGTCTCTGTAAAATCAGCACCGTCAATAATAGCTCCTTCCAGCCTGGTATTGTAAGCGAAAGCACCCTCAAGGATAGCATTAGTTAAATTTGCTTTCATCATGCGAGCTAAATCTAAAGTAGCACCCGTGAAATTAGCGCCTTCTAAATTTGCTTCTTCCATATTGGCAGCAAAAAAGCTGACACCTCGCAAATCTGCATTAGTAAAATTGCTATTGCGAAGATTGGCTTTATTAAAACTGTCGTCAGTTAGAACTTGGCCAGTAAAGTCAGCGCCGACTAGAATTTCTTTATCGTGATCCAAAGCGAAAGCAGGTGCGGGATTAATGCCGATCGCCCCAGCGGCAATTACTGCTAAAATAACAAAACTCAGCAAGAAAGTATAAATATGTTGGCGAATTCGAGAAATCATCATACAAGTTCAAGCTAATGGGCAGTCGTGAAAGTTCAGAATTGAATTCTACCAGAAAGAGCGTCAAGCGTAGCTATCCCGTAGGGAATCGCCCGCTCGCGACGGCTGACTCCAATTCCCCCCAATCCCCAAACTCTCGGGATATCGGCACATTGGGAGAAAACTTAGTCGCCGACTGGTTGCAGCAGCAAGGTTGGGAAATCCTGCACCGGCAGTGGCACTGTCGCTGGGGAGAGATTGACATCATCGCACTCGGAAGAGATGAAGAAAGCGAAATCAACAGAGGTAACGAAAATTCCCCATTTCCCATTCCCCATTCCCCATTCCCCATTCCCCATTCCAAAACATTAGCATTTGTAGAGGTAAAAACTCGCCGCCGGGGAAATTGGGATGCTGGTGGAATGCTGGCTGTTACCACCACGAAACAAGCCAAACTTTGGCAAACAGCCGAAATATTTTTAAGCACTCATCCAGATTTAGCCAATAACTATTGTCGCTTTGATGTCGCCTTAGTCAGGTGCGAACCTTCACAACAAAACAGTAAGCGAATATTACCACCATTAACAGCAGCGCACTCTCAATCCGCCGTTACAGGAAACTACCGACTCACCCTGGAAGAATACATTCGCTCGGCTTTTAGCAATTAAAAATATATAATTAAAATTTAGAGGGTAAAATCTCAAAGCAATGCCACTAGGTAATTTTTAATGGTTAACTTGCCTAGGCTGTCGCCCATTTCTCTCTTGAGCTTTAACGGAGCTGAAAAAAGCGTTAAATCTTCTCCCGCTTTTCCCTTCTCTCCCTCTCCTGTTCTTTCATCACAGTTATATTTATATGCGTAGCAATCTAGGCGAGAGTTTCCGGGCAATATCCCAGACCCTTGACAAACTGCTGGCGAAACGCTTCAATTTCCTTACGGTCAGGGCTGCCGTGACAAACCACTGCCACCTGGTAGCGGCGCATCACGCTCAGCGGGGACTGTCCGGTTTCCAAACTCCACAGCGCCATTTGCAAGCGAATTTCAGGATCGTAAGGAATCCCGAGTTCGTTCATAAAAGCCCGAAAATCCCCGTGCATTTCGGGTGTTAAATATTGGCTCATTTTCACCTTTACCACCCAGCCGTCAATTTGGTGAATAACAGTGATAAATTGCAAGGGAAGATGATGAGCCGTGCGTAGGTAATCCACGACTCTCAGAGTAAGGCTAGTATTGGCGATGTAGTAGAGGTATTCCATAACGATCCTTATGAGCAAAGCTGATGCTACACCTCTATCCTCGCGGGCTATACCCGCGACCACAAGGGGAAAAGCACCCGACTTTGGATGGGGGTTTTTACCCAATTTGTTACCCAGTTGACAGATCGATCGCACAGGAATTCACTCGATGACAGAGATGGACTGGTCTTTGGACGGCTACGACTACGAACTTCCGCCCTCACGCATTGCCCAAAATCCCGTAGTGCCGAGGGACAGTTCTCGCTTGCTGGCTGTAGATTCTCCTAGCAGCCACCAACACCGGATTTTTAGGGATTTACCCGATTTGCTGCAACCGGGCGACTTGCTGGTACTGAACAACACCCGCGTGCTGCCAGCGAGGCTCTACGGGCACAAACCCAACGGCCCGGCTGTGGAGATATTGTTGATGGAAGAACGGCAGCACAACTGTTGGCTGGCTTTGGTCAAACCGGGGAAACGATTAAAGTTGGGAGCAAAAATTGAGTTTGATCCCATCGCCCCTGGCTGTGAGGACTCGACCACAGCTCCTTGCTGTTGCCTTCCCGATGCCACGATGCCCGATCGTCGTCGATTGACTGCAACAGTTATAGAGAGGGACGACGCAACAGGGGGGCGGCTGTTGGAGTTTGACATCCCCACAGATGAGAATCTGGCGAAGTTTTTGGACGAATACGGCCACATACCCCTGCCGCCCTACATCGAAAATTCCCAAGCTTCAGCGGAACAGTACCAGACTGTTTATGCCGAGAGGCTTGGGGCGGTGGCGGCCCCCACAGCAGGCCTGCACTTCACCGAAGAATTGTTCAGCCGCTTGGAACAGCGGGGAATAGAAAAAACTTTTGTCACCCTGCACGTCGGAGTAGGGACGTTTCGCCCGGTGGAGGTGACAGACGTGACGGCTCACAAAATGCACGGCGAATGGGTGGAAGTACCCCCCGCCACCGTCGAGAAAATCCGGGAAACTCAAGCCCGAGGCGGGCGGATCATTGCCGTGGGTACAACAGCCGTCCGAGCTTTAGAGGGAGCCGCCGCCGCGAGTGGCGATTTTTCCTTGCAACCTTTTTGCGGCCCGACCAATTTGTTTATCTACCCTGGTTACAAGTGGCGGGTTGTAGAGGGGATGATTACCAATTTTCACTTGCCCCGCTCTACTTTGATGATGATGGTAAGTGCGATGATTGGAAGGCCTCGGCTGTTGGATTTGTACCGAGAAGCGATCGAGCAACAGTACCGCTTTTATTCCTTTGGCGATGCCATGCTGATTTTACCAACAGCAAAAAAGGATTGATCGATCGGGCATCGGGTTCGCCCTATGCCCGGTATTCCGTTTCTATTCTTCCTCCTCTTCTTCATTGCCGGGATACACGAAGCTGTTGGAACGCCCAGTCAGAACAGATTTGCCCAGAGACAAAGCTTTCTGAGCTGCCACTACAGCTTTGCGCTTCCATGTGGCCTTACGCATATTCTTCTTGGATTTGGAGGTTTTCTTCTTAGGGACTGCCATGACGCTAAATACTTTCTGCTTATATAGACAAACAAACATTCTAGCCGATTTTGTCGGCAATGCTTACTCAAAAAACGGCAATAACTGCTCACCAACCAATATCAAGTAGTAGGGTGCGTCAGCGATTAGCTTCTGGAAAAATAGACAAAATCCCCTAGATCACGCACCCGCAGCAGCTAAAGTTCGTGAAAGTGGTAGATCACGACGCCCGTTACCGCATCGTTCTCGATACTCACATAACCCGTTTTGAGCATTGCCGTGAAAGCCTCTTCCACTTCGGCAAAAGTAGCGCCGGTTGCCATCACCCCTTGGGTGACAGATAATCTTCCGTTCTTGGTATAAGCTGCCTTCAGGAGTTTAACCCCTAACTGGTCTGGAGTTGGCTTGGGATATGTCGCGGCGATCGCCCCGCTGACTGGATATAGCGGTATACCTTCGCGAGATACGCCGAGTTTGCCCCTGAGACTGGCATTGCGTTCGTCCACCATGTTCGGCAGCAGCAGCAAGTCAAACAATTGCCCAAACCCAAACAAGCCAAAGGTAAACAGCCACAGCAAACCACTACCAATCTTGCCGTTGTAGAGGCGGTGGAGTCCGAAGGGGCCGAAAAAACAAGCTGCCCATAAAAGGTAACTAACACCTAAATTGCTCATTTTCTGACCGTCCTGCCTGATTATTCTAGAATTGGAGTCCCTATATACATTTTGTACTTTCTATCTGCTGTTTAAACAGCTTGACATGGGAATTTATTTGTGTGGTAGCCTAATAAACTGAGCAAAAGGCAGAATTTGGTTTCCCAATAGCTTCTGTCTGGAAGCCCATGAGTAATTTTGCGTAGCAATTCTTAACGCCATCAACATATTTGCGCGGGCGAGAGCTTGGTAAACTGGAGGGCGTGGAAATTACAGCAGCTTAGAACTGGATTCCACACGGAGCGCCAAAGCAAGCGCGCCGCCAGCGCTGGCCGGACATACACGAGCGCGATCGCCCGCAGTACCCGACAATGGAAACAAGCGAGTAGTTATAAGCAGAAATCCAATAAACATATGGTAGATTCCCTCAAAAAACCCACTTTTGAAGAACTGCGGCCGGGAGTGAAAGCCCCAGCCAAAGAAACTATTCTCACGCCGAGATTTTACACAACAGATTTTGACGAGATGGCCAAAATGGACATCTCGGTAAATGAAGCCGAACTAAAAGCAATTATTGAAGAGTTCCGCGTTGACTACAACCGCAACCACTTCGTGCGTGATGCCGAGTTCGATCAATCTTGGGAACACATCGACGGCGAAAAGCGCCAGTTGTTCATTGAATTCCTGGAACGCTCTTGCACCGCAGAGTTTTCTGGATTCTTGCTTTACAAAGAATTGGCACGCAAGCTCAAGGACAAAAATCCAGTGCTGGCCGAAGGTTTCTTGCTGATGTCGCGGGACGAAGCGCGGCACGCCGGATTCCTCAACAAAGCCCTGTCCGACTTTAATTTGTCCCTAGATTTGGGTTTCTTGACAAAGAGCCGCAGTTACACATTCTTTAAGCCCAAGTTTATTTTCTACGCGACTTACTTGTCTGAAAAGATCGGTTATTGGCGCTACATCACGATTTATCAGCACTTAAAAGCCCATCCTGAAGACCAGATTTATCCGATTTTCCGATTCTTTGAAAATTGGTGTCAGGATGAAAACCGCCACGGAGATTTCTTCGATGCGGTGATGAGAGCTCAGCCTCAGATGTTGAACGATTGGCGTGCTAAGCTTTGGTGCCGTTTCTTCTTGCTGTCAGTGTTCGCGACAATGTATCTCAATGATATCCAGCGCGCCGGTTTTTATCGATCGCTCGGTCTCGATGCTCGCGAATACGACATCGAAGTGATTAAAAAGACCAACGAAACAGCAGGCCGCGTATTCCCCGTCATGCTGGACGTGAACAATCCCGAGTTTTATGAAAGGCTGGATGTTTGCCTCAAGAACAATCAGAAGTTGACTGCAATTGTTGCTTCTAATACTCCGAAATTCTTGCAGTTCTTCCAAAAATTGCCTTTGTATCTGTCGAACGGCTGGCAATTAGTGAAGCTGTACTTCATGAAAACAATTGAATCACCTTCAGTTGAGGGTGCAGTCCGTTAAGTTTTGATTTTTCATCCTCTGTGACGGCGGTTCTGCGACAAGCGGAGCCGCTTTTTTTTGGTATCCAGATTCAGCGCAAAAAGTTCTCGCCAGACTTACACCATTACTCACAAGTTAAGCTAAAAGCACTATTGTCAATGAGTAATTTTACTCATTTTTTACCTGTTGATCCAATTAAAATATGACTCCATTTGTTCCTTTATTATTAAAAAAAAATTGTTCGGGACTTCTTTGAGTTCCAGGGAAAGGAGAAATAATTAGCCTGACATGAGGTTTTCGTCGTCGCTTAACAATCCCTAAATCTTGATTTTTATCGGAGGCAAAATACTTAACTAGGTCAGAAGCTATTCCTTTTTGATAGGCCACAGAAAAATGATACATCCCCCGATAAATCATTTCTAATGAAACACGTTCAATTGGCACTCCTAATTCATCTGCAACCGCATCTCCTAAATCTACTAAAATCGCATAAAATAGCCAAGTACCCCAGATTTGTAGCTTGATTCCGTTTAACGAACCTGTCCATAAATAGCTGAGATTTAGTAATCTTTTTACTAGGCAAAATGCCTCTTCAATTCGCCAGCGTCTTTGATATAAATCTGCTACTACATAGGGGGGTAATATTTCGGGTTCTTGGACACTTGTTAAATAAGAACGCCAGGAATTTTTCGAGCGAATTTGTACTAATCTTATAGTCAAAGCTGGTGTTTTTTTTGTCCCTGCACCTATCCTAATTATCTGGTCTTTGACATCATAAGTATTGGTGAATACCCGCTCGACTTGATAAGATGCACCTTTTTTAATCCGAGTAATAAATCCAATTTCTTGCTCGATTAATTTTGACCAAAAAGCGAAGTGATAGAAGCCTCTATCTAATAACAGCAAGGTTTTTGGCTTAACTGTTTTTAGTAAGTCTTCCTCCCAATTAGTATCTGCTTGTTTCGGGTTTGTCCAAAACCAAATTTCTTCGGGAAGATGAGTTACTAGGTCTATTATTACTCCCATTTTCCCGGATAATTGACCAATAGGAACATCTGATAAACTTTCTAGTTTACGAAATAATGCTTCTAATGTTGAGCCGTCAGCTATCCAGATATTTTCAAAGTTTTTTAAGGCAAATTGTACACTATCTGCTAATGGTCTCGATTTTCTCATCAACCATTCCCGACGAAAATGAGGCAGTAATTCTTTAAATACTTTTTCAAATAAAACTGCGGGAAAAGTTAAAAATCT
>NZ_JAUBQH010000083.1:0-25356 GCF_036701145.1 Microcoleus sp. Pol17C6 | reverse complement strand
TTTTTACCCGGTTACCTATGCTGATATTGTTTGATTTGTCAAGTTCATATTATACCAAATTAGATGAGCTTACCCTGGATGGATAGCCAAGCATTTGAGGTGTTTATTGAGAAATGTTTAGTGCCACAATTGTGGTCGGGAGCAGTAGACGTGAATTGATAACTTACCAGCGCATACAGTAGATTCAATTAAGCCTATGATTGAAGCGGTGGGTGCTTCTATCTTGTGTTTGTCCCCATACTCTCCTGATTTTAATCCAATTGAATTATGGTGGTCGCAACTCAAATCTTTATTGCGAAAGTTTTCGCCAACGACCACTAAAATGGTTGATACCATAATTGCTGTGGCTCTTGACTTAATTAATCCGAAACATCTCAAAAACTGGTTTACTAATTGCTGCTACTGTACCTCATAACATCCGGAAGTGCTGTATTCCCCTCTTGACCGTCTAACAGATCATTGCCTCTACCCCCAAATAAAATATCATCGCCTGCTCTTCCATAAATCAAATCAGCATCTAGACCACCACTGAGGCAGTCATTCCCCTCATGTCCATACAGGCCATCTTTTCCTTTTCCCCCAAATACTGAATCGTTGCCTACAAAACCTCTGAGAACATCTTCTCCTTCATTTCCCAGGATTAACTCGCTAGCCTCTGAGCCATCTACTGTATCGTCGCCATCGAGCGCCCAAGCTCCTAAAGAGAAGTTGGTTAGAGCTTCAGGAGAAAGTTGAATGAATTCCGAGGTGTTGTCGCCAATTAAGCGCAATGTCTCTGATGGATCGGGTTTTAAAGCCATAGCTAAAATCTTTGTGTGTTGGTAGATTACTAACCCTACTTGAGCCAATACTGGCTTACAAGTTGGCCCCAATTCAATTAGAATCGTATTCCATATAACTCAAAACGGTATTTTCCAAAAGCATAGCAACAGTCATCGGCCCGATTCCTCCCGGCACCGGCGTGATAAATTCGGCTACTGTTTTAACACCATTAAAATCAACATCTCCGGCCAAACGACTCGTACCGTCTGAATTGACAACGCGGTTAATACCGACATCAATTACTACTGATCCTGGTTTGACCATATTAGCTGTAATCATTTCTGTGCGGCCGACTGCAGCTATTAAAATATCGGCTTGATTGGTAATCGATTCTAGGTTTTGCGATCGCGAATGAGCTACAGTAACAGTACAATCGGCTTCTAATAGCATCAGCGCCATCGGTTTACCTACCAAAATACTGCGGCCCAAAACAACGGCGTTTTTTCCTTTCAAATCAATCTGGTATTCTTGCAATAACCGCATCACTCCGGCGGGAGTACAACTCCGCAAACCTTCCTCCCCACGCACGAGACGGCCTAAATTTACAGGGTGAAGTCCGTCAGCATCTTTATGGGGAGCAATTTGATACAGCAGGGAAATTGCATCTAAGTGCTCTGGTAGCGGTAATTGAACTAAAATGCCATCAACTCGATCGTCCTCGTTGAGTGCACGAATTGCAAGTTCTAGTTCGGCTTGAGTTGTGTTTGCGGGGTAATGCTGGCCGAAGGAAGCTATGCCAACCTTAGCGCAGGCTCGCTCTTTATTGCGAACATAGGCTGCGCTAGCTGGGTTGTCGCCCACCATCAGCACCGCAAGTCCGGGAGGACGGCCCTTTTGGGGTTGTAGGGCGCGGACTCGATCGCTCAGCTCGGTTTGAATCTTTGTCGCTAAAGCTTTGCCATCTAGTATTTGAGCAGTTTTGGCATCCATTGTAGACTCTGGGTTAGGGGCTGACGACTTTAGATTTTAGCTTAATCCCCGCCAAGCATTACACTAGAGAAATTTCTTACTTGCGATCGATTCTTAGGATTCTGTTAAAGTAAGTCGTATCTCAAATCTCAAATCAGTTGACCAATGACTACTGCAATTAAGCAAGTTTGGGTTCAAAGATTCTGCACCAGCTCTGTGTCGCTAATCCTCGCCAGCGGTTTCTTCAGTTGCGGCAATTTACCCATGTCTCAACTCAATCTTGGTTTTAATGTTGCTAGCATTGGCGACGTTCAACAAAAGCGGCAAGTGGATGCTGAAGTTTATCTTCGGGGGAAGGTAGAAAATCGCGCTCCGTTTGTGGGGAATGCGGCTTATCAACTTCAAGACGGTACGGGTACGATTTGGGTTTTAACTAACCAAGTTTTGCCCCAGCTTGGCGATGAAGTCTTGCTGAAGGGAGAAGTCCGCTACAAGAGTATTACTCTGAAGGAATTGGCCGGAAAGGATTTAGGTGAAGTTTATGTTGAGGAAATGGAACAACTAAAGCGCACTCCAGCGGCAAATAAATAAAAATACCAATATGCTAATTTGTTTCAAGGATTAAGTACGTCCATTTCATAAAAATCAAAATTTTGTACTTGCGCCCAAGCGAGGTGGGTATGTTTATTTGTGTTGAAATTTTATAGACGATAATATCGCAGTCGGGGCGGGTTTATCGGCTCTTTTGTTTATATTACAGATTAGGGTAAACCTGCCCCTACTACACCACATTCTCCTCTTTTTCCTCGATAACTTCTTTCCTTTTCCTTCTATACTCAATATCCAGCGGTTAAATCCGTCAAATCCCATACATTGCTTGTGACCGAACTTTTTTATGACTAAACTTCACGTTGCGATCGCGATTTTGTACCAAGACGGCAAGTTTCTCTGTCAGTTGCGAGACGATATTCCTCACATCAGGTATCCCGGACAGTGGGCTTTGTTTGGCGGACACTTGGAACCGGGGGAAACGCCGGAAGTTGCTCTAGTGCGGGAATTATCAGAGGAAATTGGCTATGCTCCTCCAAGTATTTCTTTTTTCTGTTCCGATGTCGAAAAAGATGTGGTTCGCCACGTTTTTCACGGACAACTTAGTGCGGATGTCAAGGATTTAGTTTTGCTTGAAGGTTGGGATATGAAGTTGTTGACACCCGATCAGATTCGGGCCGGCAAATGCTTTTCTGAGCAGTCAGGAGATGTGCGACCTTTTGGGATTGCTCACCAACGTATTTTGTTAAATTTTATTGACTCGATTTGATAAAATTGGCACCCACCCTACATTGCATGGGTTTGAGCAGGGAGATACTCGTAAGGTGCGCCCGGCCGTGCACCCTACATTGCAGGGGGTTTAACTGTTAAGAGCGAGCAGCAATCATCCCCGTTTGGCGCGCGTAGTCAAACAACCCTCCGGCATCTATTACCGGGCCTACTTCTCCTAAAGGTTTGAGCGAGAAAGTTCGATCGAGAGTGTGGTTGACAATTACCTCTGCTGTAAAATCGATCGTCACTTCTTGCCCCGTTACAAACAAGTCGCAGAGCCGCTCGACTGATTCGATCGGGTACAATTCGCCAGTAGCCGAGCAATTGCGAAAGAAAATGCGTGCGTAAGACAAAGCCACCACTGCTGTGACGCCGGCGGCCCCCAGAGCGATCGGAGCGTGCTCCCGCGAAGAACCGCAGCCAAAATTTTCGCCCGCTATTATAATCGGATACCGGGTTTTCTGTTCACCGGATTCGATAAACTTACCGTAGCGATCGGGCAACCCAATCATCGCGTAACTGCCTAGTTTCTCGTACTCATCCGGCTTCGAGGGAACCAGGGTCAGGTATTCGGCAGGGATAATTTGATCTGTATCGATGTTGTCGTCTACAACAAAAATTTGACCGCTAATTACTTTACCCATAGTTTATTTCCTGTTAGCCTCGCTCGATGCTGTGGTGATAATTTTAAGTGGATCGGTATGCAAGATTTGCATCTGTTTATTTTAACCTGGCAGTGTCAGTGATAACCTGTATGAGTAAAAATTAGATCCGAGACTTTGGGTTAACAATTAACAGATTGCTAAGCGTCAAGATAGTTTTATGGCAAATCCAATAGATGACATTGCTCGACAAGCTCGCGAGGGCTCGGTTGCATCGATTATTCAAATCCTTAATGACGAACTGGCACAGATAGGGGTCAGGGCCCGAGCTGTGTTTGCAGACGGGGTGCTGCAACTGCTGTGCGAAGCTGCAACCCCCCAACTCCTCGAAGAGTCTAGTTTGGTCGATCGAGTCCGAGACATTTTGGAACGCATTTCGCCCCGCAATATTCGCCGAGTTAACATCAACAGCCGGCTTGTTCGAGAACACCAACTGCTGTGGCTGGAAGAAATTAGTCGCGATCCGGATAATCAACTGTTGTGGTCTCAAGAAATTAAACTCCGAAAGCCGAATTTGTTCAAGCGTTTAGCCACCGCCCATCACGAACGCCAAGCTTTCTCCGGCAAGCGGGCTTTGCCGAGAATGGCTATACCTCGATCGATGCAGCAACCGCAGCAATTTCAGCGCGGTATCGTCGGCGGCATCAGCTTGACCGTGCTGTTGCTTGCAGCAGTGGCCGCCATCCACAAAGGACTTAATTCCCAAGTGCCAAACAGCACACAAGCCAGTTCCCAAGCAGTTGCCAGTGCCCCTTCCTCGGAGGCAAAACCTGCTTTGAAAATTTCTAAGGAGACTGTTAATTCTGCAGTTGACTCTTTTGCCAAAGCAGTGCGAGTAGCCGAACAAGCAGCCACCCAAGGCAAAACCGCTCAATCTCGCCAGGATTGGTTAGTCGTAGCTGCTAAGTGGCAGCAAGCTTCCGATTTGATGGCCGCCGTGCCTTCCAAGCATCCCCGCTATACAATGGCTCAGAACCGGACGGCACTTTACCGCCAAAATAGCGATAAAGCCCAACAGGAAGCACAAAATAAGTAAGGAGGTAAGTCTGATAAATTTAACCCTAGAGTTCGCCGCGCTGCTCTAGGTGTTGTGAAAAATGAGTTTTTGAGCAAAAACTCGAAAACTCTTAGCTATGTTATGAGTGATAATTTGGGGATTTTGAATTTTTGCGATCGGCATTATTCGATCGGCGGATTTGTATCACAATAAAAATTTGTTAGGATCACAAACTTAAATAGGAAACATCACACAGTAAGAAGAGGGGTGTCACTAAGCGGTCTCTAGAAAAGCTTCATACTACTAATAACCGTCAAAATTAGCGGGAATGCGATTGATAATCATTCGGTAAAGGATGGTAAAGTTCATCCCTTACAGATCCAAGGCTAAAAAACAGGAAAATAGAACTCGGTCTGATCTGGGTATATTTTTACATATCGAGCGACCCGCCGATCAGCTGCACAAACACAGAAAGCAGGCTCATAACGGTCAAGCCGACAGTTATGGATAGGTTCTAGATTGGCAGCGGGAGCCGGCTCAAACATCTTAGAATAAAGGCTTGGTTGCCATGATCGATCGCCAGGGAAATCAAGACTTTAGTTTGATCGACCGATCGCCGTCAGAGTCTTGCACTTTGCATTTACCCCAAATCGCAGAACCAGTCTCAGTCCCAAAATTTCTGGATCGTCTTATGCAGTTCCAGGTCGATCCTGCCCTTATCGGGCCACAAATTTCCCAAATTCTCGCGACCAGCTTTGATCGAGAAATCCTGCTGATGCAAATAGCCAATACTTTGGGGGTTGCATGGGGGGCAGATTTCTGTGTGGTTACTGCTGTGGTTGACCAGAAAGTAGTACATCCGAATGCTTACTGGCAAAATAGGAGCAATCTCCCCTCTGTTGCCGGTGTTGCGGATTCCACTGAAAAACCAGAACACCCCCAAACTACAGGATTAAAACTGCCTAGCAGATCACTCGAACACCCCGCTTGGGCAAACGTGCTAGCAGACGGCGAGATAGTGGCGATATCCGACTCTCTTGATATTCCGGCAGCTTCCTCGCCCAATTCCCCTGTGACACCGCTGCCTTTTCGGGCAATTTTGGCAGGGCCTGCGCGATTTGGAGGGGCTGTAAATGGCATGATGATTGTTGGTAAGTCGCAACCTCACGAGTGGTCGGTAGCCGATCGGCAGCGCCTTGAAGCAGCATCAGACGCGATCGGCAGCGCGATTTCTCACCTTCAAAAAACTCAAGAAATTGCCAGCTTAAACGAACAGTTACAGCGACAAGCTAAATACAAAAATCTACTCAGGTCAGTTGCTGCCTCGATCCACACAAATTCAGAAGTCGATCGAATATTGCAGCAAGTTATTGAAAATACCGTCGATATTCTGGAAGTAGATATAGGCCAAATCCTGCTATTGAAATATACAGATCCTCTATTTACAACTCGCTCCCCCAATAAAACTCCCAAAGCGAAAGTCGAATTAGTTTGTGAATCAGTTGTAAAAAAAGAGCCAAACAAACAGCCAATAGCACAAAGCGCGATCGGCAAAAAAAGCTCATCATCCAAAACAAAAAACAAGGATAAAACTGCTAATTCTAAATCCAATATCCCCAACTCAAAACCAAATAACTCTCCAGCTTTTTGGCTGTCAGAATCTAATTTGTGCCACCAAGCATTCCACAGCGCACCTAAACCCCTAGCCCTCGCTGACGCAGGCGCATTAATCGGCAAAGAACAAGAAGCAGCCACAGAAATTTTGAAACTCCAAGGCATTCGCGGCTTGCTGCTGGTTCCCTTCACGGGCGGTAGCTGCCAGGAAACAGTTTTGGGTTTCTTGGTTTTGCAGCACTCGAAGCCGCGCACTTGGAACCCGGAAGAATTAGAAGTTCTCGAATCAGTCAGCGCTCAAGTGAGCAAGATGATTATCCAAACTCAAACGCTTAAGGAATTGCAAACCGTAGTTTTAGACAGAACCTCTCAGTTGCAGCAAAGTCTCGACGTGCAGGGGAAACTGTACGAACAATCTGCCAATCAGCTAGAGCAAATGCGGAAATTGAAGCTGGTTAAAGACGAGTTTCTCAGCACTCTGAGTCACGAGTTGCGTACCCCTTTAACAATCATGAAACTGGCGATTCTGATGCTCAAACAAGCTGAACTGCCGTCAGCGAGTCGGACTAAGTATCTCGAAATTCTAGAACAGCAGTGTTCTAAGGAAACTGCTCTGGTTAACGATTTGCTGGCCCTCAAGCAGTTTGAGCCTCAACAAGTCCCGATTTCTCTAATCAAAATCGATCTCAACCGTTTATTTCAAGATTTAGTTAGGGATTTTGAAAAACAGTGGGCGGATAAGCAATTGACTCTTAAGGTGGATTTGCCTAAGTTGACCCCTTGCTGGGAAACTGACCCGGACATTCTCAATCGGGTACTGCTGGAGCTGCTGACGAATGCTGGAAAATACTCTGCTTCTGCAACGGCGGTAGTTTTGGAGGCGTCTGAGGCAGCCGGCTATATTGTCCTGACCATTTCTAATGTCGGGCGCGGCATTTCTGCGGCTGATTTGCCCCACATCTTTGACAAGTTCCGCCGTGGCACTGGCATTACTGACCAAGCTATCGCCGGTACGGGTTTGGGTCTGGCTCTGGTAAAGTGTTTAGTGCAGCACTTGAATGGTACTATTGATGTATCTAGCTGTCCGACAGAAAGTTCAGAATCTGACAATTTGTGGCGCACATCTTTTACTTTGACTCTGCCGCAATTTGCAGCGGAACTCTGTAATGTAGAAGAATAGTTCGGTTGAGAACCTGCTGGGAATTGGCCGCGAACAGGCGAAACTAGAAGACTTGCCAGAAGAGAGAAATTGGGAAATGTCGTAAACACTACCAAGTCCTCTGTTTTGAATTGTTTGTCTGGTTGCCGTCTAAATTGCCGGTTCTCAATTGCTGATTTTCCCCAGAACTTATATTATGTCTGGTTATTGGCCCGTAATTAGCGCGTGTTTGTAGTGAGTGCGACTGTCCTATATTTATGAATTAATCAGGACTTGCATTACTTACTAGGAACTTAATTATAATTGTATAGTCGGAGATGATATTACGCAGTATAGACCAAAGAAACTGAGTTTTTTAACTGTTTCAAAGGCCTGCAATCCGTCTTTTTGTACAAGCCGGTTTCTGCGTCTTGGATTGTCCCTAAAAATTGTCACGGTGCATGGAATTCGATCGCCAATATTATGCTCACAAAAGCTGCACCTAAAACCCTGCGTTGGCAACGTTCTAAATATTCGCCACTGGCACGGCAAATAGACATTTTTGCAGCGGCGGGAAAGTTTATGTTTTTTTTGTGGTGGGACGCACTGCTGCAAAATAATTCGCCTCATACTAGAAGAATTCGCGCTCATTGGTTGGTCAATACTTTGCTGAATTTAGGCCCGACTTTTATTAAGATCGGTCAGTCTCTATCGACTCGTGCGGATTTGCTGCCGCTGGAGTATGTGAAGGAACTCGAACAGTTACAGGATCGGGTTCCTCAGTTTAGTTCCGAAGAGGCGATCGCTCTTGTAGAATCAGAGTTAGGCAAGGATATTTATGCTTTGTACCGCGATTTTGACCCGTCGCCTCTGGCTGCTGCGAGTCTGGGACAGGTGCACAAAGCAAGGCTGCACACCGGGGAAGATGTGATTGTAAAGGTGCAGCGTCCGGGTTTGGAAAGTTTATTTGATTTGGATGTGAAGGCGGTGCGCCAAGTGATGCGTTTTTGCGATCGCTATTTGCCTGGGACGCGCAAATATGACCTGGAATCTATTTATCACGAGTTTTTTAAGATTTTATATCAAGAAATTGACTACGTGCAAGAAGGTAAAAATTCCGATCGCTTTAGCCATAATTTTCGAGAATATCCTCAAGTTATTGTCCCGAAAGTCTACTGGCAATACACGACTAAAAAAGTGCTGACTCTAGAATACGCACCCGGCATTAAGGTGGACGACCGCATTAGTTTAGAGGCGATAGGAGTGGATATTGTGAAGCTCAATCAACTCGGAATTTGCTGTTATTTAAAACAGTTGTTAATTGACGGTTTTTTTCAAGCTGACCCGCATCCCGGAAATTTGGCGGTGACAGAAGATGGTAGCTTGATTTTTTACGATTTTGGGATGATGGCTGAGGTGAAGTCTCTGGCTAAAGACCAAATGGTCAAGACTTTTTTTGCTGTGATGAGAAAGGATACTGACGAGGTACTCAATACTTTAATTTCGATCGGCTTGGTTGAGCCGATGCCGGATATGATGCCAGTACGCAGGTTAATTGCTTTTCTGTTGGATAAGTTTATTGATAAGCCGATCGACTTTCAAGCTTTTAATGAAATTAAGAACGAACTTTACATCATGTTCGAGCAGCAACCGTTTCGCTTGCCTGCAGAAATGATGTTTATTGTCAAGTCCGTGACGACTCTCGACGGCATAGCTAGAACTCTCGACCCTGATTACAATTTTCTAGCATCCGCTCAGCCTTTTGTCAAGAGTATTGCAGTGAGCAAGGGGCGGGGAAATGCGATCGGAGAATTGGCAAGGCAAGCACGGAGTTTTATTACATATAAGTTACGACAGCCAAGCAAATCGCAAGTTTTTCTCAACCGTTTGGAGCAGCGAATTGAAGAAGGCGAAATGCAAATTAGAGTGCGGAATCTAGAGAGCGAAAGAGCCTTGAAACGCATTAACTTAGCCCTGAAAACTCTAATTTTCGCTTGTTTGACTGGTTTTGTGTTTTTGTCGGGTGCAGTGCTGCTAGTGGGCGGATATCAAACGGGGGCGATCGCAGCTTTTGCGGTTTCGGGATTCGGTAGCTTGTTTGTGTTGCGCTCCTTGTTAGATTTGTTGGTTAAGGAAAAGCTCGATCAAATGGTCGATCGATAAATATAGTGGGTAATTGGGAATTGCGATCGTAAGCTGCTACGCATTTAAATTTAATCCAGATCCGAGCTCTCCGGCCCGTTCTACAATAGCAGACGGTAGGCTGACGTTGGTACTGCCAACTCAAGTTTTTAACATAATTTGCGACTTTAGGTAGGGGCGGATTCTCAAAGCACGAAGTTATACTCCTAACATATATTAAACGCGATCGCCCGCCCCTACAAAAAATGTACGCCCAAAAATTGCTAAAACCAGACGGCCGCCCACTCACACTGTACAGCCGCTATCCAATCCCAGAAGGTATCGCGGCCGTAAGTCCCAGCAATGAACCCGTAGAGGCAAACCCCCACTTTCGCTGGCATCCTTTGCGGGGGGAATGGGTAGCATACGCCAGCCACCGTCAGGGAAGAACTTTCATGCCGCCGCCCGAATACAACCCGCTGGCAGCTACAATTAACCCTAAGTTTCCGACAGAATTGCCGCCGGGAGATTACGATGTAGCAGTGTTTGACAACCGCTTTCCCTCGATGACTTTGCAAGCAAAAAATGCACCTGCAAATATTGTCGAAACTTTGCCCGCAAAAGGCATTTGCGAAGTCGTTGTTTTCACTCAAGATCCGCTGGCTTCCTTGGGCGCTTTGGAGTTATCTCACTTGGAATTGCTGTTAGAAGTATGGGCCGATCGCACTTCAGTTATCGGTAGCAATCCTGAAATTGAATACGTCTTGCCCTTTGAAAATCGCGGCGTTGAAGTCGGAGTAACTTTGCACCATCCCCACGGTCAAATTTACGCTTATCCGTTCGTGCCACCCGTGCCGGCACGGATGTTAGAATGTCAATCGGTTTACTATCAAAAAAACAGTAGCGGTTTGCTGCAAGATTTGATTCAAAAAGAGATTTCCGACAACCAGCGAATTATTTATTTAGACGAAGAGGCGATCGCCTTTGTCCCCGCTTGTGCTCGCTACCCTTACGAAGTGTGGATTGCCCCGATCGCCCCCGCTGCTACATTTATCGATTTGACGGAAAAACAGCGGCAATCACTCGCTAAGGCCTTAAAAACAGTCACCCTCAAATACGACGGCTTGTGGCATCGCCCGTTCCCTTATTTGATGGCTTGGTTTCAAGGACCCACAGACGGGAAACCCCATCCAGAAGCGCATTTGCACGCCCAATTTTATCCGCCCTATCGATCGAGCGATCGGCTAAAATACCTCGCAGGAACCGAACTCGCCGCCGGAATGTTTGCCAACGACGCTTTACCCGAAGAAAAAGCTAAAGAATTGCAAGCCGTATCTGTCAATATAAGCTGAAACCCATTTATATTTTCAAGTAAAGTTTGATGCAATTATTGTGGGTGGGCGTCCCGCCCGCCCAAAAAATACAATTTATATGCAATAAAGCTAATGATAAACTCATTTAACCCAGAAGTTGAAAGCAAACTCGAATTCATCCGCAAAGCCTTAACCGACACAAAAGCGATCGCCCTTCGCTTGCGCGGTACAGACTGGTTTGCCTGGGCCACAGCGGGCGGTTCCCATACAGTATTGCTAACCGCAGAAACAGGAGTTGCAGAACTTTTAATTACCGCCGAAACAGCTTGGGTTCTCACCGATGAAATCGAAGCTCAACGCTTGCAAGATGAAGAATTGCCAGCCAACTTTCAAATGCACATCTATCCTTGGGCAGATGTCGCACAGCGCGAAGCTTTTGTCAAAGAAATTACTGGTGGCGGTAACGTCATGAGCGATCGGCCAAATGCCCAAGAAACACCAATAATCGCATCTTTACAGTCTCGCAAACAGACAATGATGTCCAGCGAATTAGAGCGATACCGGCGAGTCGGGCGTTTAGCGAGCGAAGCGATGACAGAGGTACTTTCCGCAGCCAAACCAACATGGACAGAATATCAGCTAGCCGGAGCCGGTGCAGAGGCTTTGTGGGCGAGAGGTTTGCATCCAGCCCTGACATTAGTTGCTGGAGAAAGGCGTTTGCCACTGTACCGCCACGCCACAGCAACCGCCGAACAAATTGGACGACAAGCAATGTTAGTATTTTGCGCTAGGGGATGGGGTTTGTATGCAAATTTAACCAGATTTGTCTGTTTCGATTTTCTTGGGGAAAAGCATTCAGAGTTGCACCGACAAGTCAGAGAAATTGAAGCAGCGGCGCTAAATTTGTGTCGGCCGGGAGTAACGCTGAATTCGGTTTATGATACGCTTAAAACTGCTTACGAAGAGCACGGATATCCTCAAGCAATTGCGGAACACCATCAAGGCGGAACTACCGGATATTTGGCGCGCGAAATTGTGGCGAATCCGGCTACTTCAGATATTTTGGGAGAAAATATGGCTGTGGCTTGGAATCCGAGTTTGTCGGGAGCAAAAATTGAGGATACGTTTGTACTTCACAGCGATGGAACGTTGGAAAATTTGACTTTTGATCCGAATTGGCCGAGTGTAGAAGTAGCGGGAAGGTTGCGCCCTGTGCCGTTGGAAATATGGGACGATCGACCTTAGTCAATTTAACTTATCGCTTTAGTAGAGAAAAAAAGTACACTACCCTACAAAACGCATTAAATTGAGTTCGGATCGCCGTACTTAATGTTTTGTTACATACTTAGGATTTTTCCCACGGACTTACTTAAGCAAAAACGCTGCCACATAAGGGTTTCCAGCACTTTTAGTTATGTAAAAGATTTTTCAAAACCGGGAAAGTCTCACTCCGTATTGGTTTGGATCGGAACGATAGCAGCAGGCGGCGGAAGTTCCCCTCACTTTACCCCACAGCCCTGTCTTTTAGTCTGCTGTTTCTAGTTCCTCTAATTCTTGCGTAGACTGCCATCCAGCTTGCCAGAGCGATCGGTCTTTGAGCTGTGCGGCGTTCAGCCAAAAACGTACATTTGGATCGCAAGCCGCCACCATTTCTGCAAATACCCATTTACCTTCGTTTTTTCGGTTAACGACTTGAAAGTGTCGCCACCCCCAAGTTTTTTGGTGTGAAGTCCATCGGGAACCAACTAAATAAGGAAATTTTTGTTTTTTGCTCACAGTATTTTTGTAGAAAAATATATTAGAAAGCAAGTGAATTGTAATATAGCCATCCTAAATCCTTTGTGTAATTCTTGTAGGGGCAAACCCCCCGTGGTTGCCCCCATGAGGCAGGGGTAGGCAAAGAAAGGCCCTATCCCTACATCTTTGTACGACTCCTGCAAGGGTTGCTATAACTCGTTCTGTTTGATGATATTAATTCCCTATTAAAGCTCGTCAAATCCTCTCTCCCTCTCCCCTTCTCTCGAACATACCAGATAATATAGAGCCGCTGCTGCTTACATGAGAGTTCACCTAAACTCTATCTGCAAGTAGATGCGTTTATTGTAACTTGCAGCAGTTTCTCGTCGGGGTTCAAAAGTAAGGGCAGTTCAATGACTGCCCCTGTAATTAGTTATACCTATTGAATAGGATAGTTTTTCAGGCGATCCACAAATAGCAAATTTATCCAGTACCAGCTAAATGGTGAATCTCAAATCTAAAAGCAAATAACCCAGGTTATAGTTGTGCAGAATAATCCCTTCTGTGAAACTTACTCAAATCTACTTTTAGAGCAGGTTTGACGTTCACTTCCTGCTTCTACCAAAGCGGTCGGCCGCTTCTTGTCCACAGGCGTGTTTTCGAGCCCAACTTTCCCTACAAACATTTTTTCAATCTTAATCGTGTTTCATTGATCCTGTACAGCTCAAGAAAAACGCACTTTTAGGTAAGATTGACTAATTTCTTTGATTCTGTCGCTACGTCTTGATTACTTCCCTGTTAAGGCTTTTGGCCCGATAAGTCCAGAGGAAGTTGGGGAAGCCGGAGGCGAACCGCATTTGTTTGCAGCCAGAGAGTGATGGCGTGCTTCCGTTGCGGAGTCACGTACTCTCCCGGTCGGATCACGCCAGCACAGACGCCGATGTTTTTCATAAGGGTTTCTCGCTCCGATGAACTTGCACCCTGTAGCAACCTGACTTGGGCTTTGATAAAATCCACGTTCATAGCTGAAAGTAAAAGTAAGTAAAGAACTCAGTTAAATAGCGATGCTTTGCTTCCGATTGTAACTCTAAAACCACTTGGTATGAATCAAATTGATTCAACATCCCCAGGATGGGGATCGGCGCGTCTAGAGCTAGCCAACTTTATTTACTTTATCT
The DNA here is from genome assembly GCF_036701145.1 of Microcoleus sp. Pol17C6. Taxonomy (NCBI): domain Bacteria; kingdom Bacillati; phylum Cyanobacteriota; class Cyanophyceae; order Oscillatoriales; family Microcoleaceae; genus Microcoleus; species Microcoleus sp. Pol17C6. The sequence goes on along the minus strand of NZ_JAUBQH010000083.1, from coordinate 11,545 downwards.
GTTTTTGCTAACAAAAGTGTCACTATGCTAGCAGTTTTGGCAGAATTATTTATAGTTAAGAACTGTTACAAATTTGGCTCGATTTCCACAATACGGCAGAGTTTAGTGCTAACGCTACTTTTCTGAACTCAAAAAGTTCAGGATTGTCTCCAACGCCTTGCCTTCCTAGGTTTTACACTCCCCGATTGAGAAGCGATCGCTCCGGGAACATTCCTCTTCGATCGCCCCTCTTAACACCCGGACACCGCCACCTCACCCTATTGATTTAGATCGTCTCGTAGACTTAGCTGTGAACTATAACTTCAGGCATACGTGTTGTTACCGGGGCTACAATAAGCGACCAAGTTTGTATTCTTGTTTCTCAAGGAAATATTTTTTGGCTTTTTTTGCAAAGCCCTTATTTGTGTTAATTAAGGCAGCTTTGTGAGCTCCGGGCAAACGAAGACTCGCAGCTTGAAAATCCAGATATTTTGTGCTGTGTGGCGGTGCATCTGTTTCCTGAATTCCTTGGGGGCGATCGCTCCTCCGCGAGAATTGCCAGTAACGGCTAATTTTGTATAATTCATAACAGATGGATACCTGCTAATAATTTTAAAACAGCACAAGTTTAAACAGTCTTCGAGCCCTCGATCGCTCCTAATAGCCCACAAAGAGAGATAAAAACATTAACTATGCATACCCTATTTTTAAGGCGATTTTGCCTTGGTCATTTGCCTTATATAGGAATTCACTATAGCCAAATTTGCTTGTTACTTAAGTTGAATTTAACTATAAATTAAGCTGAAAAACCTACAAAATAAAATACAAAAATTAACTTTTTTAATTGGTTTTAAACTTATCTAACTTAGAAAATTTGTTTTTTTTAACCTAAATTAGACCACATTTATTGTTAAAAAAAAACTCATTTTTGACGGTGTTCGTGCCGATTTAGGGAACTTTGGACGTGAATTTAAAATATTAATTAACAGGGGTTGCACAATTTGAGGCATTGTGGGGAATAGGGTTAGGCGTCCCGCCTGCTTTGAAAATACACGCCTTCGGACTCATGGGCTCATCACAAAAAAGATTAAAATCCTCCCGCTATTATGCAACCCCCATTAACCAGCTCATACGAGATATTTCACTCTACAAAACAAACCGACCAGGCAACATATAAAATCCCCTCCCGCAGAAGCTGGGAGGGGAAATGGTGAATAAAATTATTGGTTTGAAATTATCGATATGTAGGTCTCTTTTTGCAGTATCAAGAGGTATCGATCAAGCTCACGACCGATGTTGGTCAGTCGCTAAGATAATTTCTCGGTGGGAAACCGAGAAATTATCAACTAAATCAACCTTTTTTCGGGCGTTGCAGCTTAGTTTTCCAATTGGCGATCTCCTTCTGAGCAGGCTGATAACTCTTAGTACCCGACGGCACCAGCGAAGCAGCTTCAACTGCCTCTTTCAGCTTTCCTTGAGAGCCGCGCAACTGAGCAATTTTGAGAATACTTTCGCTCCACTGTCCAATTAACTGTTGAGCTTCTTCATACTTCGGCTGACCGGGTTCAATTTTATTAGCTTGCTGGATGCCTTTACTGTAAGAAGAGGCAACCCCCCGCTTAATTTGACCCTTAGCAGCCGATAGCAAAGCAGCATTTACATCCTGGTCTTTGGATAGCTCCTCCCACTGAGCGATCGCCTGTTTCGACTGATTGTAAACAGGCTGATTGACATCAGGCATCAATTTAGCCGCCCCGATCGCCCCCTGGAAATCGCCCCGAGCAGCCCGCCCGTTAGCTATATCCAAAATTGTCAAACTCCAGCGCTCAATATCCTGCTGAGCCTGCGGGAAGAGCGGATCGCTCGGCGGAATCGTTCGAGCCTTAACCACTGCTTTATTAAAACTAGAAGCCGAACCATCCTTGAGGAAAGTTTTCGCCTCAGCCCACACCTGCTGGCTGGATGGTGGCTGCTTGGTTCCAGTCCCTGCTTGCACCGCCCGCGGTTGGTTCTGCGACCCCCCAATACCAGTAAATTTTTGAGATCCAGAGTTTTGGGCATTTTCAGCAGGTGATCGAGGATCTCCTTCCTGCTGACCAATAAAAATTGATTTGTTCGTCACAAAAACACCCAACAGCAGCACCAAAGCCGTAGCTGAACTCCATAAAACTAGCTGCTGCAAAAATGACTTATCCGACCCCCCGTTATGCTCATCCTCCGGCTTTTGCAAGTTCGGTCGATCGCCCCCCCCATCAGCAGCGGCCACAGCATTTGGCTGCGACACAGGCGGCTTCTCAACAGGCAAATCCTGAGCGTTGCGAACTGCCGGAGGCAGATCCATCCGAGCCGTAGCCGTCGCCATTTGCGGGCGATCGAACCCATCAGCCGTACCAACCGTCATATTGCCGTTGCGTCCGGCCAACGCAGCAGTTGGTACCCCTGAAGCATCCGGCAAAATCACCAAATTAGCCTTTCCCGGAGGATTCACCACCATCAAAGGTTCTTGTTTCGGACGCAAATGGTGGTCACACAGCTCCGGCAGTCGATCGCTCAAAAAACGGTCTAAACCCTTAATGGTCGTGCACTGTCCCGATCGCAGCCCCTCCAAAAGCGCCGTCGTAAAAAACCCCTGACGCAAAGCCGAAGTTTCCCGCGAAACTTGATTCGGGCGGCAAGAAAGCACCGTTGGGATTTCCAGTTCCCGTGCCAGCTCGACCGTTTGAGAGCCGATGGTTTCCCCCGCTTTCACAATCTGGCTGCGGTTCATATCAACCAGCACCAATACCGTTTCCGTAGGAGCGTTTTTCAGAGTATTCAACAGCAACTCTACCGGAATCCCCGTACCCTGAATGTCAGCCGGATTGCCGTCAACAGGCATCAAATAATCCTTACCTTCATAGCTGACACCGTAGCCGCTAAAAAAACACCAGAGTAAATCTCCTTGTTGCACGTGTTCCGCGCAGAGGCTTTGGGTCAATCTCAGAATATTTTCCCGATTTGGATATGTAGATTGACCCCACAGCGACGGCGAGCTATCGGTCATCAGCAGACATCCATCCGGCGCAAAACCCGCCTCCTCAGTCAAAAAACCGTACAGGGCCTCTGCATCCTCTTGGGCATAACTCAAAGGCTGGAGTAACTGATATTGATTGATGCCTATTGCAATACAAGCGTGATTTTTCATCCCCATATGCCCTATATATATAGTGGACAGCTTGCACAAAACGATAACACATAGCCGTTTAAGGTTATACCCACTTTCGTCACCACTCACAGAGCAGTTGTCCGAAGGCAGAACTCCCAACAAGCCCCCTAATTTACCATCTTAAAATCTTTAATTTTTATATTGCAGTGAAAAATTATACCCTGTGCCTGCCTTTAGAAAAATAAAGTTAAATTGGATACACAGGCCACTCTATTTGACTCTAATTTTCACCAAACTACACCAAAAAGGAATAACCCGCCAATGGTCTCTACCGCCAAAAAAGAAATCTCCCCCCACAGCGAATCGCTACTGAAGAAAAATCATCCTAAAACTCACAGCCACTATAGGTTTCAGGATTTTTTTGCCTTCGATCGCCAGATGGGTACAATTGACGACTGGAATGAGTCGCGTAACATTTTTACCAGCGAAGACTTCATTATCGGTTTAGTGGAGGGACTCGAAGAAGAAGTCGGCCCCGCGTCCTCTGTCATCATGTATACTATTGGTTGCCAGTGGGGACTCCAAGATTCCGAATTTTTTCAAAAATGGTTTAGTGCCGAATACAGCCAGAACATTCGCCAGTCAAATCTCATGTTTCTGCTAGAAACTTGGTGGTGGCCTTTCACGGCTCAAGGTTGGGGTCGCTGGGAAGTGGACATGAGCGATCGCAAACACGGCTGCATCTTCATCAACCTCTTTGACTCAGCAGTTGCTCGCACATTGGGAGACGTAGGCAAACCGGTTTGCCACCTATACGCCGGTTTGTTCGCCGGTTTCTTCGGCTCTTTAGTCAAAAAGCCTCTGAGCTGCATAGAACTCCAATGTTACTCAATGGGAGAAACCTATTGCAAGTTCCTGCTTGGCAACCCAGATAAAATTGATGCAGCAGCATTCTGGCTCAACGAAGGTGCCAACGCCCGCGATATTCAAAATCGACTGCAACACGGTGAAATATTGCGGTAAACAACCTGGAAAGGCACATCCCCTGCCCTGCCTTTCCTCCCACCAATTTCGCGATCGAAAGTGCGATGGTGGATTTCTCCAGGCAGGAAGAAAGATGAAAAGTCAAACTTCATGGTTGGACCAATCTGTCCAAGAATTCTTTGGTCACTATAATTGGCTGGGAAAATCTTTAGAAACCCCAAATGGCTCGACCCCCGGTCAACTTCTGAGTTTAACCCAGCCAGTAGCAGACTTTTTTCAAGCTATTTCTTGGGAAGGAATTCCGGAAGTAGGTGCCCTACCCCTACCGCCACCCTTGCCAGTAATTTCTATTTCTGAACAAGCCGAAGTCACCATTGATGACCTATTCGACCTGTTTTAATCTGTGTAGGCAATAAAAAATGAAAAATAGGGCCATCCCTCATCCCTTTTCCCTCACCCCTCTTTCCTCATCCTTCAAAATCCATTAGTTAAATCCGTTAAATTCCGTACCTTGCTCGTTGCCGAACTTCCTTCCTTTTATCAATTACCGATTACCACTTAATTAAAATCATGCACCCTGAGATTGAGGCGCTGCTGGATCAGGCCGAAAACCGCTTTTTAAAAGGCGAAGAACTCATAGCTTTTAAGCGTCAAGCTGTAACCCTTGTCCAGCGCTTAAAAATTTACGAATTTTTACGAGAGAAGGAAGCAAGCATCTTCCAACCAGTAGCCAACAAGCTACAAGAAACGTTCCCCGACGAAAAACAAGAAACCTTAGAACGATCGCTCAAACACTGGGTGTTAGTCTTGCGGTACTGCGCTATGGCTATGCTGCTGAACGATCGAAATTTTCTCGAACAGCGCCTTGTAGACTGGCTTTCCGGCATAGTCGCAGCCCACCAAACTCAAAAAATCGAAGCAACTGTTTGCAATCTGCTGCAAACTCGTTTAAAAGAATTGCTTTCCGAGCAAGCCCGGGCTATATTGCAACCATTTTTTGACCAAGCACAGTCAATTATTATTGACCAAAATAATAAATAATCCGCTTTATTTCCAATTTCCAATTCCCGATTCCCAATTCCCAATTCCCGATGATTAATATTGCCGACTTACTCAAACAGCCCCGACTCCCTGGGAACTACTTTGCCAGCGATGCCTACGTCCGAGGCGACCTCGAACTCGGCCTCCTCGAAAACCGCCGGGGTGATCGGCTCTTAGCACTCCCAGAAACACTGATTCAAGCCATTTATATCGGCTTAGAACAAGAAACAGGTCAAGCCTCCCGCCTCGTACTTTTCAACTGCGGTCGCTGGTGGGGTAAAAACTTCTACGTGCGTTTTTGCGAAGAAGTCAGCGAATACTACGGTCAGCCAGTTTCTGAAATGGAAATGGTAGAATTTCTTCAGTCCTTACAGCAGTGTTGGAAAACTCATGGATGGGGAACATTTGAGTTTGACCCCAGCTATTCCGAACATGGATTTTTAATAGTAAAAATTGCTAACTCTCTTTTTGCTAAAACAGCTCCCAAGTCTAAGCGACCAGCCTGTTTTTTAGAAGCAGGTATTTTAAGTTCGTTCTTTAGTCAGCTTACGGGTCGAGAACTTCACTGCCTGCAAACATCCTGCGAATCATTGGGTTCGGACTGCAACCGCTTTATTTTAGGGCTGCGCGATCGCCTCCTACCTGCAGATTCTATGGTCGAAGAAGGAAAAGACCATGAAGCTATTCTCAGTCAACTTTTCCAGAAAAATTGACTTGTTTGACAGCTATTACTTTGTTAATAGCTGTCAAATCATTTTTTTTTAGCCATATTATCCCCCGTCTCATCAAAACTGTGAGTTAAATTATAAAAAAGCTCCTAAGTTAAAAAATCAGGTTTTAGCAATTTAAATAAAATCTGATTATAACTAGCAGCTAGAAAATTCATAACTTACTCTAGAAATTCATAAAATTTAAAAGCAATCAAAACCTCAAACATTTTGCTAGAACTTAATGGACGCCAATGAACTTCTAACTCGATATGCAGCCGGCGAAAGAGATTTTAGACTGGCAAATCTGCGCGGCATTGTGTTGAGTCCGATCGATTTATACCGTTCCAGCGATGCCCCAACTCTTATTTTGGCAAACCTCAACCAACACCAGCAACGACCCTACTTAATCGGTGCTAACCTCAGCGGGGCCGACCTCACCAAAGCCCATCTGAGCCGAGCCAATCTCAGCAAAGCTGACCTCAGCGGAGCCAATCTCACCGGCGCCAACCTCATGGCAGCCAGTCTGAGTGGAGCCAATCTCCTCGAAGCCAATCTCACCGGCGCCAACCTAGCCGGATCTCATCTGAATTGGGCAAACCTGACCGGAGCAATTCTTCCCAATGCTAATCTCATAGGTGCAGATATGAGCGCCGCTAACCTCACAAAAGCCGTTCTCACTGAGGCAAATCTCAGTAAAGCCTATCTGATTAAAGCCAATCTCAACGGGGCCAACTTCAAAGATGCTTACTTAAGTCTAGCGAGTCTGAAAGAGGCAGACTTGACCGAAGCACAGCTCACCGGAGCCGAATTATCCAAAGCCAACCTAGCCGGAGCCAACTTAACCCGTGCTAACCTCAGCAAAGCCAACCTGTTGAAAGCTAATCTCAGACGAGCTAACCTCACTCAAGCCTATTTAAATGGCGCCTGCTTGATCGGATCAGACCTTAGCGAAGCTTGCTTGGATAGAGCCAATTTGTGCAAAGCAGACCTCAGCAAAACCTATCTGAGAAACATTACTTTGAATGGCAGCCACTTAAGTGGTATTAACCTCAGCGGGGCAGACCTCAGCGGTGTAGACTTGAGCCGCAAACTTTTAACTGGAATTAATATGGCAGAGGCATTGTTGAACGAAGCCAACTTGAGCGGTGCTTATCTGATGGAAGCTAACTTGAGCGGGGCTAACCTCAGCAAAGCAAACTTGAGTTTAGCCTACCTGCTCAATGCCGACCTTTCTAATTCTTGCCTGCATGAAATTAACTTGAGCAAAGCTAACCTGAGTAAAGCCAACTTGCAGAAAGCTGACTTGACAGGAGCCAACCTCCGGGGAGCCATTCTCACTGAGGCGGATTTAACAGGAGCGAATTTGATAGGAGCCACTCTTCCTAACGGCACAGTTTATCGGCGTTAACTTCTCAATCCCCTTGATTATTTGCCGAGTAAAGTGCGGTTGATGTCCAGAATCGGAAAAAATAGGTTCCTTTCTTCTACCGTGAGATATTGTTTTAGAACCTTTTTCATCACATCGTAGGTCACGGTCGCACTATTTCTAACTTGAACAGCGCCTAAAATAGTTTGCAACCAAAGTAGTAGCCGATCGCGCAACCGTTCAGTATCATTAATCAACAGTGCTGCCGCTGAATGCCTCAACACCCGCACAATATCTCCACGGCACTTTTCAGTCATATCGTTAGCCCCGCGCCGAAATAAACTAGGGTCTAGAGACAGCATTTGTGCTTCCACTTGCCGCATAATGTCTGTTTCAGAGGCTTGAATTTTTTTATAAGCACTCATCCGGTGATTCAAAGACTGAAAGTAGTCTTTCAAAAATTGGAGTTCTTCTGCACTGGCGTAGCGTCCGTCTGTTTCCGTGCTCAAACGCGCAAGTTGGCTCAACATAGATTTTTCTCTACTACTAAAATACAAAGATATCAGTTTTAAGCTTCTTTAGTCCGAACTAAATACTGTCCTACTTGAAAGCGCGTTTCATTAAGCTGTGTAACGATAGAACGAGTAATTAACTTTCCCGATTCTACAACTACTTGACCCGTAATTGGGTGTAATAAATCTTGCTGGGCCCGGCGGCCTATCAGAGCTTCGACATTTTCAATAGCATTAATGTACATCCCCGCAGGCAACTGTACAACCACACCCTCGCCCATAATTTGAGCCTGACAAGCAAGTCGCGAATTGGCTCTAGCCGTAGTAATGACTTCCAACGTCCTTCTCTCGCGGCGGTTCATGTCCGACAAGCCTTCCATGCCTTCTTTAATGTAAACATGGCAGGTAGCGCACATTCCCCGTCCCCCGCATTCCTTGAGAACGTCTAAGTCTTTGGAAAGTAAGGCAGACAGGATATTTGATCGGGTTTCGACTGCTATTTCCTCCGCAATTGGATCTAGTTTAATAATTTTAACCATATTGATGTTTGCTCCTGTCAAGTTCAGTATTTAGCAAGTTACGATCAACTTATTTAAAGCGCAAAAAAATTTGGCTAACACTCAAAAAGGTTAAGATGCCTTGACGACAGCATCGGCTTCTGGCTCTCTAACCCCTAGGGCATAACCGCACTTCTGTTTTGGTCATATCACTGTACCCTCGCCCCGATTCCCCAGCTTAGCCTTGAAAAGCTAAAACCTTAGATACTTTCTGCATGGCATTGAAAAAACTGTAATAGTCGCGATCGACTAAAATAGCAGCCACAGGTAGTTCCCGATCTGACACCCGAATCCGGCAAGATTTATAGTCCCGAAACTCAAGGATTTTAATAAGTGCGACTGTGCGATCGCTCTCAAGGAGGCTGAGAATGAACCTGAGATAACATAGGCTGTACCTGGCGAGCGATTCAAAAATTTGAATTTTTGTCAGAATTATTTACATATTTTAATACTAGCTCAAGCTTTTTCTATAATTAGACCGATGCAACATTCTAAGTACCGCATTTTAGGGCTAGTCGGACAAGGACAATTTGGTCGAGTCTTTTGTGCCAGCGTTCGAGAAGCTCCCGCCCAGGACTCCCGCCTCACCAGCCAACTGGTTGCTCTCAAAGAACTTAGTCATCAGAAAGCCCCAACTAGCGAATTCTTGCGAGAGCTGTGGTTTCTGATCACCTTGCAGCACCCCAATATTGTTACCTGCCGAGCTCTAGAACACACAGCTACAGGCAGGTACTTGGTGATGGACTACTGCGAGGGAGGAACCCTCCGCAACCTGCTCAAACAAGAGCGCCCCTTGCGTCTGCTCGAAGGTTTACAGCTAGTCATGGAAGTTTTAGCCGGCTTAGACTACGCCCACCGCCGAGGCGTAGTTCACTGCGACATCAAACCCGAAAATATCCTCCTCACTTTAGGAGCAAAAGGTTGGTCGCCCCGGCTTTCTGACTTTGGCATCGCGCGTCGGCTGCCAGAAATTGGTACCACTCGCCTCCACCAAGAACTTTCTCCCGACGCTACCGTAGGTTCCCCCGCTTACATGGCCCCTGAGCGGTTTTACGGTCTTTTTTCCCCGATGTCAGATATATATGCAGTAGGAATTCTGCTATTTGAATTGCTAATGGGCTACCGCCCTTTTGGGGGAACCCCCGGAGACTTGAGGTGGGCGCACCTGAATCAACGCTTGCAATTTCCCGACGCCATCCCCGAACCTTTGCAAGCAATAGTCAAAAAATCTTTAGAAAAGCTGCCAGCCCGCCGCTTTGCCAGTGCTTCGCAAATGGCTCAAGCTCTGCGACTGATCATGTACGACCCCGCTGTCAGACAATTGGGCGACTGCATTATTCCCTGGGAAAATCCCACAACCAGTGGTGATAAAAGTCTGAAGTCGGAAAGTGACTCTTTGCTGGAAGTTGAAGAGGAAAAAGCATCACAGTCGGCTATTAATTTACTTCGGACTGTGCGCTATTCGCTTTCGCAGCCAAAGCCACTGATACTTCCTGCACCGTTGACCGCTTTAATTGCCACTGAAACGTATCTCTATGCTGCTGTAGGTACAGAGGTGAAGGTTTTGTCTCAGCCGGGAAAACAGCTATTTACAGGAGAAATGTCTATTTCTATTTCATTAATGCCGGAAATCGTGCGCGGCATTTTACCTGTTTCCAACGGCTGTTGCGTTCTCACTCCGCAAAAACTTTACTGGCTCAATGAGCACTCTTGGGAGCCTCAATGTTTGCTGGATATGGGTTGGAGGCAAGGTCCAGATCCTTTAAAAGCTGCTGTAGACTCTCATGGCAACTGGTTGACAGTAGCGGTTCCCGGCGAACTGCGTTTTTATTCTTTAGCGGGAAACAGCAGTGCGGGTGATCGCGAAAAAGCCCTGAAGCTGATCGCTACTGTGCCGTTACCAGAACACTATTTACCAGAATTAATTTTTTTGGATCGGCGACATGTTTTAGCAGTTTGGCCCGACAACGAACCAAAAAATCCCCAAACTATTTTTAGAGTTTACACTCGCCGCGGCACGCCGGTGGGTTCTGTGCGGTTGTCGGCCAGCGTGGGACAGATGCTGTTGACACCTGAGCCTTATACTTTGCTGGGAATTCCTCAAGGTGGTAAAGCGGCGGTGCTGTTGATGAAATTGTGGCCGTTCAAGGTAGCGCGAATTCCTCTTGAAACTTTGCCCGTGTCTGCTTGTGTCGCTAATTGGGGATGGGTGTTGGCAGATGTTGGGGGGCAGATAGAAGTGGTAAACAGTCAAGGGATTCAAGTAGGAAGTTTTAGCAGCCCTGCCTCACCCCGGGCGATAGCTCCTTGGGGGAATAGAGGTTTGGTGATTGCTGTCAATACTGAGGAAGAGAGTCACTTGCACTTTTTAGATGTAGATGTTGAGGATACCAACTCGCGCTCGCTTATCAAAGGCTGATAACTGCGGTAACTGAAGGAGTTTAAGGGTGTAATTCAGGAGAGTGTATTTGCGGGCGATCGATTCCTGGGAGTTTGATCAGGGTTAGAGTACCGTGTCGTGTCAACTTCTGGATTTTGAATCAGAGGAATTGTTAAGGGCGATCGGCTCAATCTAAGACCTAAACGTCGCTCAGTAAAGTTCCATAAATGCACACACCACTTAATATATATGACTCATGCACCAGCCTGCTTCTGTCATTCTAACCCCATGATGCAGCCTCACACCTTACACTCTTACCTTGCCTTAGCTCTAGTCCCAGTAAGCCCCATCATATTGAACCACTGAGTTCTTCTACCCATGGGCGGGAAATAGTCCACCCAAAAGCCGTATTTTGGCCCAAAAAAAGACTCCTTCCCGAAAAGAGGAGTCAGCCAGGGGATAGCGGAGCAGGCCATAAGAGCCGAAACCCTTGGTATGTATAGGTTCAAAAAAAACTCAAAAATATTTTCACAAAACGCTTGACAACCCCTTGCCAAATAAGTATATTAATAAAGCGCCAGAAGGGAAGCGGTTCACTGAACCACAACCGGAAGGTAAAAAACTGAACCTAGAAAAAAGAATAGTTTGAAAGCTTAAAGCACTATTAACCTCGTCAAAAAAATCAAGATTGAGAGTAAAAGCATCGCTGATACTCAATATCGCAAACAACAAGAAAAAAGTCAAGGGAAAAAAACCAGCCTTGATGGCTGAGTGGAAATAGCTTGATGTTAGCCAAAAGAACTCAACAACACGGAGAGTTTGATCCTGGCTCAGGATGAACGCTGGCGGTCTGCTTAACACATGCAAGTCG
>NZ_JAUBQH010000082.1:0-25360 GCF_036701145.1 Microcoleus sp. Pol17C6 | reverse complement strand
TAAAGGTTTCATCCTATTTTACCTTTTTTGGTCTACCCCCTTGACAATTTGCACTTTTTCTTAACTTGTCACAAATGTTGCCTGCGGCATATTCTTAATCTTCAGCGCTTGCAGAGTGCCCCCGGCGCTTAAATTGTTCCGTTGAGATGGGATAAAGCGATAGAAGAGGCTATCTCTTTGGTCTTCAGTCTCGTAGACAATTCCGGTTTTGGGGTCGATGGCTACCGCTTCATGGTTAAACCGTCCCATCGCAACTAAAGGTACGGGATTCACAGGAGTTGTTGCTTGAGCCGGCACTTCAAAGTTGTAGCCGTGAGATTTCGATACATTTCTCGCATCGTTTGGTCTAGGTCTATTAGTCGCCGGCGTCGAGACATCCTCCTCGCAAGTAATCCAAGAACCCCAAGGGGTCGGGCCGCCGGCACAATTTCGATAGGTGCCGGTAAGCGAAGCGTAGTGCTTGATGAGCTGACGATTGGGTCCAACCTGTAGTGTGGTTGTCCCTCCTTTGCAAAGAGGATCGTAAGGATTTGAACCCACAACTTGTGTTGTAGAATTCGGACTCAGTTCGTGATTGCGAACCAGAATCACCGTGTTTTGGGGACCTGGGAAAGCCGCCATGCCATCGTGACCACCGGGCACAGGGGAACCGTCGCTCATCATTTCGCCCGTTCGTGAAAAAGCCCGATACTGAAACCCACGGGGTAAATCTAACAACTTATTCGGATCGGGTACGAGGGGCCCATATCCTCCTCCAAATACTGATTCACCATTCGCCTTTTTGGTATACAGCGCTTGTAGAGGAGACATCATCAAAGTGCCAGCAGCACTCGCTCCTGCTAAGGTAAAAAACTTTCTTCGTGATAGTTGCATGAGCTTTTCTGGTGAATTAAACAAAGCATACTAAACCTGCATCAAGAGCAAGATAAGGTTGGTTTAACTTCTGATTAAGGTGGTCTCATAGCTGTTTAAAGTCAATCCAGCGGCTCGTAATTGGGCGACCACCTGATTCCAAATAAGACTGTAGCTGCTTTTACTAATGAATAGGAAGGCGCTGTGGTACTGACTGAAATAGTGTCGTTTTTGCGGGAGCCAAAATTAATTGAGCCCGGGAAGAATTTTACGAAAATTCCTAATTTTTAAGTTGGCGTTCTGGCGAGCTACAGGCTCGTCACAGGCGACAACCCCGCTGCGGCAGCACGTGTCGGTCACAAAATGGTAGAATTGATAAAAAATAAGTAGAAAAAAAATCACGCCTAGAAACCCGGTTTCTTAAACAACACCTTCACATCTATAGCAATCCTAAATCATTTGTGAATTTCTTACTCCCTCCCCTTAGTAAGGGGAGGGTTGGGGTGGGGTAAAAAAGTTACGACTCCTGCAAGGATTGCTATAAGTCACAAGGCTCTAAGAAAGTAGGTTGGTTGAGGCACTCGTACCCAACGCCATCAATTTGAGATTTGAGATTTTAAATGTTTGCTCCCATCTAAAATCTCAAATCGCCAATCTAAAATCTGTTGTTGGTTTCGCTTCACAAGATCCCAACCTACTGGGAAAATGGCGAAGGTATTATTAAAAAACCTGGTTTCTAGATACTTAATTACTACCTGTTTTTTTCGGTTAACCGTACTCCAAAATCCACTTTGAGCCGAGAACATTACTGCCACATTTTCGTCAGTGATGTAAATGAAGTCGCGCTCGCTGTACAACGATGAATTACTTAGTTGTGAGAGGTATTAGTGAATTCCATTCATTCCAAATACGCAAAAATTAAGTATAATCTTTTAGTGCTGGTTTAGGGATGTACCAAAATATTGAGCGCCCCGTCAAACAGCAGGATAAACGGGCAACTTGTTCGGATTAGTAAAATAGCTAAATGAATAAGCTATTAGGGCATAATGTTGTGAAAGATGGAACAGGGTATGGAACTAAATTTACAGAAATTTTATAGCGCCTGCAATCCCAGCTACACCCTGGCAGTAGCAAATCAACAAGACCGACAATACTATATCGATTTCTCTTCAGTGCGAGGCGGCACAATCGTCGAACAATTGGAGCGCACCATCAGCCGTCTGTCCCCCGATGCACCTACCTGTCAATTATTCACCGGTCACATCGGCTCTGGTAAATCAACAGAATTGCTGCGGCTGCAAGCTCAATTGCAGCAACAAGGATTTCATGTTGTTTACTTTGAGTCGAGTAAAGATTTAGACATGGCAGATGTAGATATCACTGACATTTTGTTGAGCGTTGCTCGTCAGGTGAGCGAAAGCATCGAGAAAATGAAAATCAAGCTGCAACCGACGGGTTTTAAAGCTTTGCTCAAAGGGGTTGCTGATGTTTTTCAAACTCAAATAGACTTGAGCGCTGAAGCTAATGTCCCTGGTTTTGGGGAAATAAATGCCAGCACGGAGGGAGAATTTTCTCTGGCGTTGGGAATTGGCAAAATTACTGCTAAGGCGAAAGATGCTCCGAATCTGCGATCGGAGTTGAGGCAATATTTGGAGCCGCGAACTAACGTAATTTTAGATGCGCTTAATAAGGAGTTGCTGGAGCCGGCTAATCAAGAACTCAAACGCCAAGGGAAACAAGGACTTGTAGTAATTATCGACAATCTCGATCGCATACACCTGTGCGCGAAACCGACGGGGCGGCTTCAGCCGGAATACCTGTTTGTCGATCGCGGTGAACAGTTGGCAAGACTAAATTGCCACGTCGTGTATACAATTCCTTTGGTGCTGATTTTCTCTAACGATTTGGGCCAGTTGACCAATCGATTTGGGGTAGATCCGAAGGTTTTGCCAATGGTGCCGGTGCAGTTGAGCGATGGTTCTGAGTGCTCTGAGGGTGTGGAATTGCTGCGGCAGATGGTTCTGGCGCGGGCTTTTCCGACGGTGCATCCTTCGCAGCGCTATGCTTTGGTAGGCAAAGTTTTCGACTCTGCCGAAACTCTCGATCGCCTGTGTCGAGTCAGCGGCGGTCATGTCCGCAATTTGCTGCAACTACTGTATGGCTGTCTGCAGAAACAAGACCCTCCTCTGTCGCGGGAAACTTTGGAAAATGTGATCATCCAGCGCCGCCACCAGCTTACTTTGGCGATCGAACCGGAGGAGTGGCAATTGCTGCGCCAAGTATCCGCTACCAAAACTGTGAACGGGGAAACTAAATACCAAATCTTGCTGCGGAGTCTCTGGGTGTTTGAATACCGTTACGGCGAGGATTATTGGTTTGATGTCAATCCGATTTTGGCTGACGCCAAAGAGTTTCGGCAAACAGTTGAGAGTTGAGAGTTGACAGTTAACAGTTGACGGTTTACAGTCACTCGGCGAGGAAAATCGCTTTTGAACCAACGAAGTTCACTGCTAGCCGACGAAAGAATAAGGGCCCAACTGTAGCAGGATCTGGTATGAAATAACAAAACTAAACCGTTAACAGTCAACTCTCAACACTCAACTAACAAAAATGATTAAAGGCACTACTAAACTGCTGGGAGTAATTGGCCATCCTGTCGAACATTCTCTGTCGCCGGCAATGCACAATGCTGCTATTTCCCACTTGGGAGTCGATTTTGTTTACTTGCCGTTTCCAGTAAAACCAGGGGATTTAAAAGCTGCTCTTGCAGGATTTGCTGCGATCGGCGTTCGCGGATTTAGCATCACGATTCCGCACAAACAAGCAATTTTACCGCTGTTGTCGGAAGTTTCCCCGATCGCCCGAGCGATCGGCGCAGTCAATACCGTATACCTGACTGACAAAGGTTGGTGCGGCACAAATACTGACGTTGAAGGCTTTCTCGCGCCGCTGCAAACGGGGGTTTTTCAAACTTTCCAATCAGATTCAGATCCCCCCCGCAGGGCGGGCACGGGGGCACCGCCCCTACAAAGGGGGGAGAATTCACTCAAAGTCCCCCTTCTTAAGGGGGATTTAGGGGGAGCTCCGGGTTCCGATTGGAGTCAGAAAGTAGCAGTAATTTTGGGGAATGGCGGGGCGGCGAGAGCTGTTGTGGCTGGATGCGCTCAATTGGGATGTGCAGAGATTCATGTTGTCGGCCGCAGCGAACAAAATTTAGCGGAATTTCAGCAGAGTTGGGTCAATTCTCCGATGCCCGTGCATAATTTGCAGGTGCATACTTGGGAGAATTTGTCAATGTTAATCTCGCAGGCAGATTTGTTGGTGAACACGACGCCTGTGGGGATGTATCCGCAGGGGGAAAAGTCGCCGGTTGGGGAGGGTGCGCTCGATCGAATTTCAGCAGGGGCGATCGTCTATGATTTAATTTACACCCCTAATCCTACCCAGTTTCTCAAAGATGCGAAGCTTCGGGGAGCGCGAGCTATTGACGGACTCGAAATGCTAGTTCAACAAGGAGCAGCCGCCTTAAAAATTTGGCTCAACAAAGAATCCGTCCCAGTCGATGTGATGCGCCAAGCCTTGCGACAGCATTTAGGTCTAGATTAATGCCATTTCTTAAAAAAGTAGCTGTAGTTTTCCGAATTCCTAGAAGTAGGAATTTGAGGCTGAATTCGCGCTAAGCTGAGAATTAAAATATACTTGCCCCGCAATTTATGAAATTTCGAGCTATCAGCCTTTTTTTTGCTACTTGCCTAATCGGAATTTTTAGTTTGGTATTTACTCCACCTGCTTGGGCTCTGACGCAGATTAAACTTTCCGACCTTTCTTATCGCGAATGTCCGGCAGAGATGGGAGAAGGAACAGTCACCAGTGGCAGTTCTATGGAAGCTACCTGCTTTTTGATTACTGGGAAAGCTGAAAATAGCACGGGCAAACCAGTTGTCAATGCCGATATTTTCGGCCGCATTTATGATGCTGACGACAATCCGGTGATGCAAAACCGGACTCGCTTGGGTTCTATAGAAGAAGTTCCTCCCGGAGTTAGCGATTTTCAGCTCAGAATTTCGGTTGCCGCCAATCAACGAACACCTTTGAAGCTCAAGCAATTTAAAGCTACAGGTTTTACTGGCGTGGTTCGCCGCTAACGAAACTCTTTGAGATTTTAGATTGCTGATTTGAGATTTTGGGTTTGCTGTCCGTGAAACCGCGAGGCAGTTTTGGATTGTAGATTTTAGATTTGAGATTGTTGAGTGGCTGGCAATTTCTCATTTCTCATGTACGATGAACTCCCCAGCTTTTCAACCGGGGAGTTCATCTAAAAATCTCAAATCTAAAATTTAGTTGCCTGCAGCTACGTCTGCCAAACAATTTACGCTCGATGCTTAAAAACTTAAGCTTTTCAAACTACAAGGATGTTTGCAAGCTGGTCAAAAGATTGATCAAGAATTCCGAGCCGAACTGAAGTACAAAAAAAGCAATCAGTGGCGAAAAGTCAATCCCTCCCAAGGGGGGGATAATTGATCGGAATAGATTCAGGTAAGGATCTGTTAACTGACTCAAAATCGAAAACGGGGGGTCGTACCAATTGATATTCGGGAACCAGCTTAATAGCACCCGAAAAATCATTAGGGCTACATAGATTTGCAGAAAGGTGGACAGCGTGGTTGCCAAAAGGCCTATGGAATAACTCATATATTCTCGTTGAAGTTTGAGTAAAGTTTACAGACACTTTAACTTAAAGTTTAGCATAGGTGGGGGAGAGGGGTAGCATGAGGCTGTTTACGGGCGGGCTAGAAGAGTAACGGCACAATAAAATTCACTCTTGGCTTCACAGGCCTGAAAGGCCTGTGAAGCGAGAATGGTGCAAGATGTCAGTAGCGCGCATTGATCTGCCCGACTAATCTAAAATCTTAAAAAGGAGTTAGGAGTCTTGAGGGATCGAACCCTCGCTGCCCGGCGCCGGCGCGTTGCCGTTTACGTCGCCGAGTTGCAGCCGCACGTCATCTATTGCCTGATTAAGCTGGGCAATTTTATCTTCTAAACTCAGCCTTGCTACTTCCATGCTGTCGGCTTCGAGTTGGCTGGCTTTCCTCTGGCGGATTTTTCTGGTTTTTGCGTCTGAAGGTTCATTCAGCAAAGCTTCAGCAGCGCGCCGCGACAGCACCGCACCCAAAACTGCACCCACCAAGCCGCCAACTGCAGCTCCGGCAATAAATCCCCCTGTAAAACCCTCTCGATTACTCATAGCTCAACTCAACTGCGCGATATTTCCTTGATTTGTTTATTTTGACACTCTACCGGTGAGAAACTGGGAGATTGTTAGTGGTGAGGTAGTAGGCGTTGCCCCATTTGAGGAGGATGGTTGTGGGGTGTCCCGCCTGCTGTGAAAATACACGCCTTCGGGATCAGGGGCCCATCCCCCAAAAAAATCAAAATTATCCCGCAATTATGAAACACCGTCAGGTAAGGCGAGAATTCCGACTTCAGAGTTAAAGCGGATCATTTCCAAAGATCGATCGCCATAAAGATCTTCAATGTGCTCCAAGCAGCACTCGATCGCGAAATCGTTCAATTGGGCCGGCTCAACGCCGTACATTTCCTGAAACACCTCTGAGTCTACCCGACAAAAGCGCGGTCGATCGGCGTAGATTCCGCATTCTCGCGTCGCTCTGTCAAAATTGATACACCAACCGTCCTCTCCGACTAAGCTCAAATAGAGCGCTAATTCGTCTTCAGATAAATACTCGTCTAAGTCTGGGCGCTCTGTTGGGTCGAGGTAACAACAAGCACCGCACTGCTTTACGCAACGCCAAGTAGCCATAGTTTGATTTTAGATTTTAGATTTTAGATTTTAGATTTTAGATTCGGAGCATTATGTGGAAAATGCCAAACTTTAGGAGATTGGGGCTCTTAAAGTATATCAATTGCCAGCGCCGGAGACGGAGATTCCGAAGGGGCGGTTCGATTTTAGATTTTAGATTTTAGATTGGGGGCACTTTCCGGGAAGGGGCATCAAGTCCCTGGTTTCCTGTGACTGAGAGGTCGATCGTAGTTTACATTTTGTTGAATTTTGTAAAGTTCCTTAAAAAATATGGTCGATCGCCCGGTAAAATCAGAAGCGGATTTTCTAATTCAACAATCTAGACTTAATCACTACAGTCAGGAGGACAAATGGACTTTATAACCGATCTTTTCAGTGGTCTGGGTGGTGTAGACTACCAACTCATTGTTCAGGTAGCTTTACTCGCAGCCGTCGTGCTTTCTGGCCCGATCGTGATTTTTCTCTTGGCAGCTAAAGGCGGCGACCTGTAATTATAGCACGCTCCGGGGCGATCGAGAGTTGGGAGTTTTGAGTTTTAAATTATTCAAAATTCACAACGCTCGATGGCCAATTTTCCCTGCTGCACGAGCTTTCCTATCAAATACCGAGTTATTAAATACCCAGGGCGTGTTTAGCAGTTTGAATCAAATTCTCAAAAAAAGGTAGAGATACATCGACTTCTCTAGCATCTTTGCGGGAGTTACCTAACAAACCGATGTTTTGTCCGGGTGAAACAGCCAGAACTTGCCCTTGAGAGTTGCGAATTCTCAATTCCTCGATCGAGCCTGCAGGGGATAGACTGCAAGAATAAGTGCGATCGCAATAATCAAACTCAACTTTTCCGAACCTCGGCGGCCTGGAAGTAGCAGCATTTGCTGGTAGCCGAACGCCCAACAATTCTAACTCAACTGATGTCTTGCCATTAAAACTATTTTCGCGCAATCGGTAAGCAATATCAACCCGCCGAGGTAAAGGAAAATATTCCCCCCAACGCCAAGCAATCGCCTTCACACTAGCCGATACATTTCCCTCTTGAGTTGCAGTTAGTTTAACGTGACCTCCTTTCCCCACAATTTTCTGTTCAGTTATGCAAACATTAGGCGTCCAAAAGACAGGAGCCTTATTTTCAATCCCACAAGGTTCCAGAGCATCAATTTGTCGGTAAAGGTCAAGATTAATCTCAGCCAAATCTGCTCGCACGTCAACTGAAACCAGCGGTTTTAGGTGTTCCGGCTGCAAACATTGATTAGCAAAAATTGACAGTTGATTGCGGAATTGTTCGAGATTCTGGGCCGGCATAGAAAAACCGCCAGCCGCTTTGTGTCCGCCAAATTTAGTTAATAAATCAGCGCAAAAATTCAGCCCGTCAAATACATTAAACTCAGGAATTCCCCTCGCCGAACCCCTGATAATTTTATGGGCGACCGCCCCTACAGCCTCATCCTCAAAAGTACCAATAAACACAGGTACGCCGTAGCGTTCCACCAACCGAGAAGCTACAATCCCGATAACCCCGTGGTGCCAACCCGGTTGCACGACAACTAAAACTCGTTCTTGCTGCAAGTCTATCGCCCTTTCCTCGCACCAAGCGATGGCTTCCTGCTCAATTTCCTGGCACAACTCCTGCCTGCGCTGATTGATTTGTTCGCACTGCATCGCGTTTTTCAGAGCCAATTCGCGATCGTCCGTAGTCAGCAACTCTATGACAATTTGAGGGTCAGCCAGCCGCCCGACAGCATTAATCCGGGGCCCCAACCGAAAACCAATATCTTCAGGCTTTAACGTATTGCTAGCTTGGCTTTTTGAATTCAGAAGAGGTAAACTTTCCCCACTTCCCGGTTGCACTCCCGCCACCTGAATCAAAGCCTGAATACCAGCCAGTTGCGAGTGAGGCAACAGCCGCAAACCCCGCTTTACCCAGCGCCGATTAACTCCTGTCAAAGGTGCTAAATCCGCAATAGTTCCTAAAGTAAATAACTCCAGCAGCGGATTCACCAACCCGCCCACTTTCTGCAGATCCTGAGCCAAAGTAATCGCCAAAACATAAGCAACGCCTACGCCAGCCAAACCGCGATAGGGTGAAGATTCCGCAATTAATTTCGGGTTGAGAATAGCATCTGCAGGGGGCAGTTTTGGCGGCAAATCGTGGTGGTCTGTAATAATAACTTTGACACCGAGTTCTCGCGCTCTGGCAACGGGGCCGTAGGCTGCAATTCCGTTGTCAACAGTGAGAATGAGAGCGACACCTTCCGAGTGAAATTCTTCTACAATGCGATCGTTAATCCCATAACCTTCTCGCATCCGGCTCGGAATAGCATAATCCACATTCGCGCCCAGAGCCCTGAGAGCTCGCAGCAACAAAGCCGTGCTCGTCATCCCGTCAGCATCGTAGTCGCCGCAAATCGCAATTTTTTGCCCTCCCGAAATCGCCTCCCGCAACAATTTGACACTCGCAGCCAAATCTGGAAACTCATCCATTGGCGCGGGCAAAACCAGAGATTCCGGTTCGATAAACCCTTGCACTTCATTGAGAGAATCGATGCCCCGGTTAATCAGTACCTGTGCCAGCAAGGGCGACAAACCGATTTCTGCAGCAAACTGTTCGGCTTGCTGTGTTTGAGGCGAATAAATTTGCCACCGTTGGTTTGGCAATCGGTGAAAATGCGGGGGCACAGATGTCGGTAGCTCTTGCACGGAAGCTGAGGTTTAAAGATACATAGTTAATCTTACCGAATTAAGTCACTGCGTCAATCAATTGTAGATTGTAGATTTTAGGTTTTAGATTGAGCGTAAAGATGAGTTTTTTGGGTAAAATCCAAAGGTTGTTTGTAGGAAAGCTTTTTTTGGAAGCTGTCACCGCACCCAAATAGGGATACAAGCGCTGACAGCAGTCGTGGAGACCAAAAAATTTTAGACCAAAGTTCAAACCTTCGAGATTTATCTGTGGAGTCTATCTAAAATCTCGAATCTCCAATCGACTGGTGGCAGCCGAAGAACTAAGTTTACCCGGCATTTGCGCTGCCCGCGCTAGGGCGGGGCTAATTTAATTTAATGAGGAGACTTGCATGAGTGGCGATCGACCACCTTGGTTTAAAATTGCATTACAGGTTCGGGGGTCTGTCATTCCCTCAATTTTGCCCCGCGTTTTGCTGTGCGGCGGCTTTGGAGTTTTTATTTCCCTGCTGCACTTTTTAAAGTTGCCGGTGTCCATGCCCATTTTGTCGAGTATTGTACCGAGTATTGTCCTGGGTTTACTGTTAGTTTTTCGGACAAATACAGCCTACGAAAGATTTTGGGAAGGTCGAAAAATGTGGGGAACTTTAGTCAACAACGTCCGCAATTTGGCGCGCCAAATCTGGGTAGCCATTGAGGAAAAAGACCCGCAGGATATAGACTTAAAAAAGTCAGCCCTGCGCCTGTTACCTGCCTTTGCAGTGGCGATGAAACTGCACTTGCGGCAACAATCAGTCAATCCAGAGTTGGAGCCGTTAATGTCCCCCGCGCAGTACCAAAAGCTCAAATCAATGAATAATCCGCCGCTAGAAATTGCCTTTTGGATTGAGGATTATATGCACGAGCAGTACGAGCGCAATTGCGTGGATGTTTATCAGTTAACTGGTATGAATGAGTTGCTCAACTCTATGATTGATGTATTAGGTGGCTGCGAGCGGATTTTGAAGACGCCTATCCCTTTGGCTTACGCGATTCACCTGAAACAACTATTGTTGCTTTACTGCTTGGCACTGCCCTTTCAAATGGTAAACGATTTGACTTGGGGAACCGGCCCTATTGTGGCTTTAATTAGTTTTACTTTGTTCGGCATCGAAGAAATCGGCATTGAAATAGAAAATCCCTTCGGACACGATGCTAATGATTTGCCTTTGGACAATATTTGTGCTGCCATGCAGCGCAATATCGACGATTTAATTTCTTTATCTCCTAGCGTTCACGAACACGTGAAAGATAAGTAAAGTCATTCGATTTTAGATTTTAGATTTTAGATTTTAGATCTTAGAT
The DNA here is from genome assembly GCF_036701145.1 of Microcoleus sp. Pol17C6. Taxonomy (NCBI): domain Bacteria; kingdom Bacillati; phylum Cyanobacteriota; class Cyanophyceae; order Oscillatoriales; family Microcoleaceae; genus Microcoleus; species Microcoleus sp. Pol17C6. Next base: position 14,670 of record NZ_JAUBQH010000082.1, on the reverse strand, counting down.
GGGTAGATAAAATCTAAAATCTAAAAGCTTGGGGTTAATTTTTAACAAAAAACCGCATTAACCCAGCCAATACTAACAATACAGGTGTCAGCCAATCTCCCCACCGCACGTACAAAGTCCGAGTTTGCCGCCGATAAATAGTAGCATCCCGGACTTCATAGGTATTAATTCCAGACTTCCAAACCGTCTCGCCGCGAGGATTTACAAAAGCAGAGTAACCCGTATTAGTTGCGATAGCTGCCCATCTATCCGTCTCAATTGCCCGCATCACATCGAGAGCGTGATGTTGATCCAACATGGGCGGTTTGTAATGGGCATTGTTGGAAGCTGTGATCATAAATTCGCCTCCATTCGCCGCCTGATATCGGAAATTTTCCGCAAACGCCGAATCGTAACAAATTCCGACAATGGCGCGCCCAAACGGCGTATCAAACAATTGTTTAGAATTGCCTGGTACTAAATGAGCATCTAAGGGGGAAAGCCGATTAATAATCCCACCTAAAATTTCGTAAAAAGGGATATATTCGCCTAAAGGCACTAGCTTTAGTTTATCGTAGCGACCGACAATTTCTCCAGTGCGATCGATCGCCAATAAGCTGTTAGTGATACTATTCTCTTGCTGTCCAAATCCTCCAACCCAAGCCACAACGCCGCGTTCAAGAATAGCTTGGTAAAAAGAAAGAGTAGAACGTTGATACTCGTTTGTCCAGATAAAAGGTAAAGCCGTCTCTGGAATTAACACAGCATCAACTTTCGTATCTGCTAACTGTTTGTATCCAGTTGTGTAACCTTCCAAAGCGCGCCCCCAGCCCCCTGAATCAAACTTAATCTCGTTAGGAATATTGCCTTGAATAATGCCAATCTTTAAAGCGCTTGCAGGTTCTTGATTTAAAGGGCGGTTGTATAAGCTCCATCCTGCAATATGCAAAACTAAACACAAACTAGCAGGCAAAATATAAGCAATCCAATTATTCCTTCTTCCTTCTTCCTTCTTGTGTTTTCCTTCAATAAAAGCTTCGGCGATTAAGCCATTTACTGCTACAAGAGCGGCTGTTACTGCGCTGGGCCCGGAGAGTTGACCGAGGTGCAATATTGCTAAATTGTGCGGGCTTTGCGTATATGATAGGGATGTCCACCACAGCGAACCTGTACTCCAAATACTTTCTAAGGCGCACCACAAAGCTGTGCCAATTAAAACGCGAGTTAATGCTGAAAATTGAGCTTTATCCCCCCCAGCCCCCCCTTGTAAAGGGGGGGAGTTAAGAATAAGAATAGGATTTTTGTCTGGTAAAGTTAGGGAGTTGAGAATTACAAATAGCCACGCCCAAACGGCGACTAAGGCGGCTCCCCAGAGGGTGATAAATGCCCAGCAAAAAAGTGCGATCGCCAAACTCGGCCACCAAGGAACTCCCAACCAAGTCATCGGATGAATTCCCATAATCCAAGATAAAGCTAATCCGTGATAGCCAATTCCCCAGAGTGAAGGAAGAAGGAAGTTCGGCAACGGATTCTGTAACGGATGTAACGGATGGATGTTGAGGAAAGAAGGAAGAAAGAGAAATTTTTGTTTTTGTTCTTCTATTTTTGGCTTTTCATAACTAACAACCAAAATCCACAGGGGAGCTAATGCTACCCAAGCCAATAGCCAAGCATTTACTGGTGCGGTTGTCAATGCCATCAAAATGCCGCTGAAAAATGCGATCGCCCAGGCTAATGTTTTGGATTTATGAACCACGAGTTTTTCAAATTTGTGCCTGTTAAATATCGCCACTTTGATGATTGCCAAAAATAATAATTCCTAATTAATATATCAGATTAATCCGGAAGAAGGAAGCTGGGCAACGCGCAGGGTATGGGATTTAACGGATTTAACAGAAAAAAATCTCTCAAATTCTACTTGCCAAAACAAAAAGCGCCCCTATTTCTAGGAGCGCTTTTTGTTAAATCAAAAGCTAAATTTAGCCGTTGATAGAAGGAGCAACCAAAGCTACGGGAGTTGTTTCACCAGCAGCCAAGTCGAGAGGGAAGTTGTGAGCATTGCGCTCGTGCATTACTTCCATACCCAAGTTAGCGCGGTTGATCACATCAGCCCAAGTGTTGATGACGCGACCTTGCGAGTCGATAACCGATTGGTTGAAGTTGAAACCGTTCAAGTTAAACGCCATCGTGGAAATACCCAAAGAGGTAAACCAGATACCGACAACGGGCCATGCACCTAATAAGAAGTGCAAAGAACGGCTGTTGTTAAAGCTCGCGTATTGGAAGATTAACCGACCGAAGTAGCCGTGGGCTGCAACGATGTTGTAGGTTTCTTCTTCTTGACCGAATTTGTAACCGTAGTTCAAAGATTCAGTTTCGGTTGTTTCGCGAACCAAAGAAGATGTTACCAAGGAACCGTGCATGGCGGAGAACAGAGCACCGCCGAAGACACCAGCAACTCCCAACATATGGAAGGGGTGCATCAGGATGTTGTGCTCGGCTTGGAACACGATCATGAAGTTGAATGTACCGGAGATACCCAAGGGCATACCGTCAGAAAAGCTGCCTTGTCCGATCGGGTAAATCAAGAATACTGCGGTGGCTGCTGCAACTGGTGCAGAGTAAGCGACGCAGATCCAAGGACGCATACCTAAACGGTAGGACAATTCCCATTCACGACCCATGTAGCAGAAAACGCCAATGAGGAAGTGAAAAACTACCAATTGGTAGGGGCCGCCGTTGTACAACCATTCATCGAGGGAAGCTGCTTCCCAGATGGGATAGAAGTGAAGCCCGATCGCATTCGATGAAGGAACAACAGCACCTGTGATGATGTTGTTACCGTACATCAAGGAACCAGCAACTGGTTCGCGGATGCCGTCGATGTCTACTGGAGGAGCAGCGATGAAGGCGATGATGTAGCAAATGGTGGCACTCAGCAAGGTGGGAATCATCAAGACGCCGAACCAACCGATGTAAATCCGGTTGTCAGTGCTAGTTACCCACTCGCAGAACCGTTCCCAAACGTTGCCGCTTTCGCGACGCTGTACGGTTGTTGTCATTTGGTTTATGATGGCTTAATTGAATTTTCAAGGTTCGTTGTGGGAATGCCCCACGCTTATATTAGTAACACTATTCACTAAAGTTTGCCAAGGGATTACTGTTGACAATTTAAACATTTTACAAACTTTTACAAAAACTTGATATTTCGTAAATATTTGTAGTTTTTTACAAATTAAAATTACACATTCAACGGGTTATATACAGCGACCACAAGAACAGAATCTATTGCCTGTAGGTTGGTTCAGCAGTTAAAGCACATTATTTTTGTTCATGTCGATTCTCTTTCTATTTAAATATTTCTTAATTAGGTCGTGAAGAGATGATTTTTAATATTAATTCACATATAACCGGTGGATTCTGCGAGGGTAAATTTGTATCGGGAGAATACTGAAAACCAGGTTTATCGTGCGATCATCGGGCTGCATTCTCAATAATCTCCAATCAACCGGGTTTATTGACGAAAAAAGAAACCCGGTTTCTAAGGCGCTTGGCAATAGAAATAAACCGAGCTTCTGAGGATGAGTCCGTAAGTTATGCGTAAAAATTAGGCTTTAGCCTGGGGGCCACTTCATCTGCCGACCGCCGAGAATGTGAAGGTGCAGGTGGTCTACAGTTTGGCCGCCGTCGCTGCCACTATTAATGACGACGCGATAGCCGTTGCTAAGTCCGAGTTGTTCTGCTACGCGCTTGACAGTCAGCAGCAAGTGTCCCATGAGAGCATGATCTTCCGACTCGGCATCGGCTAATTTGGCAATAGGCTGTTTGGGAATGACGAGAATGTGGACGGGCGCTTGCGGATGGATATCTCTAAACGCGAGGGCCAAGTCGTCTTCATAAACGATGTCTGCCGGAATCTCTTTGCGGATGATTTTGCTGAAAAGCGTTTCTTGAGTTGTCATGGGTGTTAACGAAGTTCGGCAACGAGCAATGTACGGGATGTAACGGATGTAACGGATGTCGGGAAGAGGGAAGAGGGAAGACCCAGCAGGAGAGAAGGAAGAGGAGAAAAAGAAGAGGCAAGGAAAAGTTTTTCTTGCCTCTTCCGATATTCATTAGTCATTGTTAATCATAATAGATGATGAATCAAGGACAGGCAAATTAAGGATAAAGAAAAATGCTTGCTAGGGTGTGGAGTGCATCGATCGTTGGAATTGACGCGGTAAAGGTTGGTGTGGAGGCTGATGTGTCGGGGGGGCTACCGAAAATTGTGGTTGTGGGGTTGCCAGATTCTGCGGTGCAAGAAGCTAAAGAAAGAGTTAAGGCTACGCTAAAAAATTCGGGATATGGTTTTCCGATGCGGAGTATTGTGATTAATTTGACTCCGGCGGATTTGCGGAAGGAGGGGCCGAGTTTTGATTTGCCGATCGCCATTGGCATTTTAGCAGCATCGGAACAAGTCAGCGCTGAACTTTTGGGAGATTATTTGTTTTTAGGGGAACTTTCTTTAGATGGGAGTTTGCGGCCTGTGGCTGGGGTTTTGCCGATCGCTGCTGCTGCTCAAAAAATGGGTATTTCAGGGTTGGTTGTACCGGCTGGTAACGCGCAAGAAGCGGCTTTGGTGCACGGAATATCTGTTTATGGTTTTGAGAATATTTTTGCAGTTACTGATTTTTTGAACAATCCTGAAGCTTATTCGCCTGTAGAAGTAAACGGTCGAGAAGAGTTAGCAAAAACGCGGTTTCCGGGTTTAGATTTAAAGGATGTAAAGGGGCAAATTCACGCGCGGCGGGCTTTGGAAATTGCGGCTGCGGGGGGACACAATTTAATTTTTGTGGGGCCGCCAGGGAGCGGTAAGACTATGTTGGCGAGGCGTTTGCCGGGTATTTTGCCGCCGCTGACTTTTGATGAAGCTTTGGATGTGACTCAAATTCATTCGGTGGCGGGGTTGTTGAAGGATAAGGGAAGCTTGGTGGGCGATCGACCTTTTCGCAGTCCTCACCATTCGGCATCCGGCCCTTCTTTGGTAGGTGGCGGCAGTTTTCCGCGTCCGGGTGAAATTTCTTTAGCACATCGCGGCATACTTTTTCTGGATGAATTAACTGAGTTTAAAAGAGATGTTTTGGAGTTTTTGCGGCAACCGCTGGAAGATGGTTATGTGACGATTTCTAGAACTAGACAATCGGTGATGTTTCCGGCTCAATTTACATTAGTGGCAAGTACGAATCCTTGCGCTTGCGGTTATTACGGCGATTCGATCCAACAGTGTACTTGTTCGCCGCAAAAGAGGGAGCAATATTGGGCAAAACTTTCGGGGCCTTTGATGGATCGGATCGATTTACAAGTGGCGGTTAATCGTTTGAAACCCGAAGAAATTACGCGACAGCCGACGGGGGAAGAGTCGGAACCGGTGCGGGTGAGGGTGCAGCGGGCGCGAGAGCTCGCAACTCGCCGTTTTCAGTCGGAATCTAGTTTGCGCTGTAATGCGGAAATGCAAAGCAGCCATATTAACAAATGGTGTCAGTTGGATGAGGCTTCTCGGAATTTATTGGAGATGGCGATTCGGAAGTTGGGGCTGTCGGCGAGGGCTAGCGATCGCATTTTGAAGGTTGCTAGAACTATTGCTGATTTGTCGGGGGATGAAAGCTTGAAAACGAATCATGTGGGGGAGGCGGTGCAGTATCGGACGATCGATCGGATGCAGTAAGTCAGCAACGGCTCAAAAGACACAATAACCCGAGCCCCGACTTCTTAAAGAAGTTAGGGATCTAACAGTTGATTCGGCGATTTAAATCATTTCTAAACCTACGAAGTCCCAGCAGAGGGGGACTAAGGGGTTAAGGGCGTATTTAAGCTCGATTGATGTTGTCCAATTATTTAATTGAGCCAGTGAAACGCCCCGATGTTCCTATGTTTATTGTCTGATTGTGTGCTGCATGGTGCCAGGATCACTGGTGACAGTTGCGTAAGTTCTGTTAGTGTTATATTGGGGGAAGCGACAGCAAACCAAGGCAGCAGTTAAAGTGGCGATCGAGGAAGCTTTAGACCAAATGCCCGAAAGCTAATCAACAGAAGTGTATCAGCGCAAATATCAAGAGTTTTATCAGCAGGTCTACGAATCTTATTCTGAGGCCACACGCAGTATCTATACCACCGCAGCTTGAAGCTGGTGTCAATGCCACCCACCCCCAGCTTTTGTCAAAAATCCCTCATAATTTCATCAAAAATTAATCAATTTTTTACCCACTTTTTGTCATTTTTACTGTAATTTATGATACCGATCACCCAAGTTGCGCGAATCTTCACAACGGCAGAATTTTTAATATTTAATTTCCCGCTCTCGCTCTCCCTCGCTCTCCCTCCCTCTTCCTCCCTCTTCCTCTTTCCCTGGCCCCCTCTCCCTGTATCACCCTAAAATTTAAGATTTTTGAGTGACGAATCATGGCACGATCGCAGCGCGTTTTGATACCATGCAATCAAGCGCAAGACAATCAGGGAATGCACTGGAGGTGTGTAAATGGAGCTTTTGGCAGAACAAAAACGGTGCTTGGATTGCTTGGTAAGCTCGATCGAGCAATTGGGAGGTCGAGTAGACATTCCAAAGCTGGAGCAGATAGCTGAGCTAATCATTCAAACGATGAGAGGGCCTTGGCGCTACTTTCACACGTCGGAACACATTTTTGAGGTCGGGGGGTCAGTCGATCCGATCGAGGTGCTGGCTGCGCTGTTTCACGACCTCGTGTACGTGCAAGTCGATCAGGGCGTTAGTTTCAATATTAGCAGCGCCCTTTGTCCTTTTGTCAAAGAGGTGCGATCGCAGTTAGTTATTAGAGATGAAACCGAACTGCCCGACGATGCCATGTATCAGCTAGTGGCCTCAGTATTTGGGTTTATTCCCGGCAAGACTCTCTCTCCGTTTGGCGGCCAAAACGAATTTTTGAGTGCCGTTATTGCTGCCAAATCTTTGGAGCCTTTTTTGCCAGCTAGTACGATCGCTGAGATAACAGCTTGCATCGAAGCTACTATCCCTTTTCGTCCGGTTGCGCCCAGCGGTTTGAGCGCGATCGAAATTTTGCACCAGCGTTTGGTAAGTATAAATCGCGATTTTAACTTGGGATGGAGCCCTGCAGAAATCGTAGAACTTGTCAAGCGTGCTGTCAGGTTAGCAAATAGAGATGTCGAGAATTTTGCCTCTCCAAATTCCTCTAATTTCTTAGACAATACCTGGAATTTGATGCCAGAAACCAACCACGAATTGACCAATGTTAATTCCTATACTGTTGCCGGATATCGCAGGTCTCTGCAAAAAATGGAAGGATTTTTGAACTTCCTCAAACCCGAACTGGTTTTCCAGCAGTTTATGCAAGAGCCGGACGATGAAACCTACGCTAACCTGATTGCCCGAACTCGCAAAAATATCGAAGTTGCTAAACTTTATCTGGGGGTCAAGCTAATTACTATCGCTATTTTAGAAGCTCTTTCCTACCGTTTGGGGCGCGATATTCCACTTTCAACTATGATGGGAGAATTGCGTACACCAGGATTTAAAACATCGGTTTTGGAGGATTACTTGCCCAACAGACAGAGCGCCTACCCGTTAGACAGTCAGTTGCAAAGAGAAGTGTTAGACCTGCTAGAAATAGGACGCAATCAAGAATCGCGCTATGATATTAAAAACTCTCCGGTTTCTACGTTTATTATCAAATCTATCGGCTTTGCTGAAACAGAAAACTTTTTGAAGAAAGCTCAAGAGTTTTTTGCAGATCCTACTTCTTCGGAAGAGTTTCTCTCTTACTGCGCTCCCGATGTCATCGAGACCATCTCCTCCGGCGTGATGAAACTCTTTGATAGCAGAAAGACGGCTTTAGGGAAAGTTAAATTAGTTCACCAAACAGTTTCTTAGGATAGGTTGGCACCATCTTAAAACGTTTCCCATCGCAGAAACCTGGTGTCTTGAGTTCAGCCACAATGTCCGGTTAGTCTGAGATGTTGCACCATTCTCAATAACGGGCTCTGGGGCCCCTTCCACAAAGAATGAGTTTTCTTGTGGGGAGTAGGTGTTTGGGAAGAGAGCCCGCCCATAGCAGACTTATTGACAATGGTGCAAGATTTCAGTTTAAACCATAAAAAAAAGTCCTCTTTAAAGGACTTTAGCTATGAGTCTGGGGTTTGAACCCCAGGCGGACTAATTCGACATCAAACTTCTATTGCGGTGAACCAGTCGCACCCTCTGCGCCGGAGTTGCTCTCAGGTACAGCCGTATCCGTAGGATTAGAATCGCTCTGGCTTTCGGTATTAGTTGAGCCGCTCGTACCTGCTCCAGAAGCGCCCTCACCTTGAGTTGGAGATGGAGTAGCTGAACTCTCAGGTGCTGGAGTTGGCGAAGTGGAAGCTGGCTCCCTCTGCGAATTCGGAACCGTACTATCGGTGTTATTTGACGGCGAAGATGGAGACGGCGCTGCTTGTCGAGCGGGTGCATCTTGCTGCTGTGAATTTGGAATTGTAATATTGATATTGGGAGCCGGACTTGTTTGAGGAGCCGGAGTTGCCTGTTGAGCTGGACTTGGTTGAGGAGCCGGCGTAGCTTTTTGAACAGGAGATGGTTGAACCGGAACCGGAACAATCTTTTGAATGATCGTTTTTTCTCTCTCTATAGTCCTAGTCGGAGCTGGTGTTGCTGAAGGCTGATTTGCTTTCGGTACAACAATCACAGGAGCAGCGGTAGGAGTAGGAGCCTCCTCGCCCCGATTGAAGTAATATACACTGCCCAGAACTAAGCCTACCAAAGAAGCCAGAAGAATCCCTAACAGTAACCCGCGACCAGCATTCTCGTTATCCCGGACTTCTTGGACTCCAACTTGGCGGTGGTTTTCGGCCATTTCACCCTGTACATAACCTTGGTGATGAGCTGCTTCTTTAGAAGCCTTACCCGTTGTACTCGGAACATTTGTAGTGGTTCGCGTTGTACTGACGTGACCGTTAGTTGCATCTGTGTGAACTTCTTGATGAATTTCACGGCTAGAGCTATTTTCTTCGTTAGGTTTCATAATTATCTTAGCCACAATTATTCAAAAAATATTTGTCTCTAGGAGATTCTCTGGTTTGAAAACTTGAGCTCAGCTGTTGAGCAGTTAAATCACTTATTTTGATTTACTGTCAAGATTCAGGTGTAAGCGTTGGGTGTTTGGCTCATACCAGTTTAAATGCTTAACAGCTTTCTGCTTAGGGAGTTTAGAGAACTGTTGGTTTCTCCTTCATCTGTATTAAATATAACGGGCCAAGGTATTAAGCAGGCTCTACCCTCAGAGTGATTGCCAGAGTCCCCAAAGGAATAGAATTAGCCGGACTTCAACAAAGAAGACCGGCTAAATGAGTTATTTATAATGCTTGCTCTGCAAGCATATAGCAATCGCAGGAGTCGTAAATTTTTGAACCCACCCCAATCCTCCCCGAAGTTGCGGAGAGGAAGTAATAAATTCACAAATGCTGCGAGGATTGTTATAGATGATTCATGACACCCTTACAAGTGGCAACTTTACCGTCGGAGTGGGAAGACAATTCATCAGAGAAATCTGGAAACAAGAGAAGGGAGTAGTAAGAGTTACTAGCTTTCTATTCATCAAGCCACTTTATGCTTGAAATTTGTTTAAATCCGGTTAAATAGCCACAATTAAGTTTTTAGTAATCAAGGCAAGTTTTTTCTTCTCCATCAAGAGAGGATAGTCGTACTCACGACCAACAAGCTTTATTACGGGAAATTAACCGGACAGAAGCCTTACTAACAACTGAATTTTTTTTTACTCGGTTCTTTCAATGATGATAGTCATGTGAGCAACTAATGCACCTATCGCTCCTACTGCTGCAATGACTGGAAACAAGGCCGCACCAATCACTCCACCGACTACTCCCACTGTCAGAGGAACTTCTACCAAGATCCGTCCCTCTTCATTTTTGATAATGATGCGTCGGATATTTCCTTCGTGAATCAGTTCTTTAACTTTAGCAACCAAATCGTCGCCGTTAATTTTCACCTCCTCGACGCTAACTTTTTGCTGAGTATAAGCTGGGGTTTCTAAAGGAGTTGTTTCAAAATTAACCTCACTAACTTTTTGGGAAGAAACTTTTTCAGATACAGGTATTGATTCGAGTTCTCTTGTCCCGACTGGTTCTTGTTCGCGATCTGTAGGTGTGTCCATTTTTTGTTCTCCTTTTAGGTAAAAGTATTTTTGTATAGAATTATATTGAATTATAACACGCAACTTTTTTTGAATCAATCATTCTTTTGGGTGATCTTGGTGCTGCTGTCGTGATTTTATGAAGGTATGATGATGAAAATTCACTCACTCTCTCGCTTCTGGGCTTATCCCATCTGTCCCTCTCTCCTTGTGCAGTTTAGTTAACTGTCTGCTTCTGGTCCTCGCGTCGCCCCACCCTTGAAAAACCTCCAATTCAGATAGCCAAAGGATGAGAGCGACTTTCACACTCTCACAGACTCAGACTCAACAGGTGTACCGGTTGAAATAGTGACATTGTACTGAAAGTACGATCGTCCCGCCGTGTATAGAGTTACAACCTCTTATTCGGGAAACCGCACATGGAAACCGTCGCTTACTTTCCTCAAATGTCATTTGAATTTAACTCAGTGCGATCGCCCAACCAAACCCGACGCCCCGATGTTCCTCAAATCAACATCTTAGAGTTTCTAATGAGAATTGCCTAAAATCAAGGGGGAGGAGAAATAATAATGCTCGAAATATTATCGTAACCAAACCAACTTCCTGAAATTGAAGTTGAAGTTGGTGGGGAAAAGTCGGGTAAAATAAATTTATTTCTTTCTGCTTCCTCTTGATTCTCCGTGTCGGAGTTGCCAGCGACAGAGTTTGAATCTCAAGTTGGTGGCCCGACGGTACTTCTGTGGAAACTTTTAAGGCACATTAAGGGGATGTGTGGAATGTGAGTTTTATTTGCGATCGCACAACTTTAGCATCTCCTGGGAAAAATTCGTCGGTGAAGCTTTGGAGGCTCGATGCGAGTAAAGTATAAGCTGCCCAACTTGACAAATTGCTCGCCATCGGCTGTCCCTGGCTCGGAGACAACCTACAATACAATCCCCAGGTTGAGTGCGATCGGCAATTTGTGCAAAAAACTGACAATTGAGATTTATTAGCAATTGCCGGAAACCTGTTTTGCCTGAATTTTAAAATCGCCCGATCGGCTGCCGATTTGTCGCTATTCTTGTCTTATTGTAATATAATTTTACGCAAGGGGTAATGCGAAATGTACTGCCACAAGTCCCAGATGTCTATCCATCTGAACCAAATTAATGTCATCAAACATTAAAAATAGTTATGACTGTTATATTCGGATTAGTAAAATCTTGGATATATAAAATTCAATACATAGTCAGGTTTCAAAGGGGTGTCTGCGGTTAAATCAATCTAACCTGCAATATATTTTCGGGGGACACCAGCACGATTTAAGGCAAAAAATAGTCCTGCTGAATTAACTGGATTCGAGGGAGCAGAGGGAAGTTGATGACCAAGCTATAAAAAGAGTTGAAAAGGCCTTCTAAATAGTAGGCAAGACTCCAGCAGCCAACCACAACTGCCAATTACCAAAGGAGGGAGCAGTGTATGAAACTGACGGGTTGAGTCCCCTAAAATCGCCGCTTGGTTTGCGATCGACTCTACAGGAATTAACCCTCTACGATTTTTTCCTAGAGTCTGAGTGTCCGGGGGACGAAGTTGCTAAAATTTTTCAGGCAAACCCTTTACTTCCCGGGATCATCATCACTCAGAAAGGAAAGTTTACAGGGATGATTTCGCGGCGGCGTTTTTTTGAACACATGAGCCGCCCCTACAGCTTGGAGTTATTTTCTCAACAGCCTTTGTTGATACTCTACCGCTTTACTAAAACTGATATGTTGGTTCTCGATCGCGAAACCTCAATTATGACTGCAGTGCGGCAGTCTTTGGAGCGATCGCCCGAATTAATCCACGAACCCATTGTAGTACAAGTCGAACCGGAAACTTACAAACTTTTAGACGTACACCAACTGCTGCTTTCTCAGTTGCAAATTCACGAGTTGTCAACAGTGGCGATGCGCGAGTCGCAAGCGCAATTAAGACATCAAGCCCAACAGCTCGAACTTGCCCTGCTGGAACTTCAGCGCACTCAAACTCAACTAATTCAAACAGAGAAAATGTCTTCTTTGGGGCAGCTAGTTGCAGGAGTAGCTCACGAAATTAACAATCCGATCGGCTTTATATCTAGCAATTTATACCACGCTCAAGAGTACACGCAAGCTTTAATGCGGATGCTCGACATCTACCGACAGCACTGTCCCGAACCCATCGCAGCAATTGAAGCGGAAGCCGAAAAAATCGAACTCGATTATTTGCTAGAAGACTTGCCGAAAGTCTTAAATTCTATGCAGCAAGGTGCAGAAAGAGTGCGCGACATCGTTTTGTCGCTGCGGAATTTTTGCAGATTAGACGAAGCTGAAATGAAGCAGGTCAACATTCACGACGGTATCAACAACACGATTATGCTGTTGCAAAGCCAGCTTAAAGGGAAACCGGGGCAGGAGGCGATCGAAATTCACAAAGAATACAGCGACTTGCCGCTGGTGCAGTGCTATCCCGGACAGCTCAATCAGGTATTTATGAATATTTTACTTAATGCAATTTACGCTCTGGTTGAGTCTCATAAATACGAAAATGTCGATAAAAAAAACCCTCAAAATTGCCACTTAGGCGACCAAAATCAGTCTTGTACAACGACTCAATCTTCACTTTCTAAGTCTAGCCGCCTGATTCCTACGATTCGGATTCGCACGGAGTTAATTGAGAAAAAAAAGGTAATAATTAAAATTTCTGACAACGGCCCGGGGATGACAGAAGATGTTCGCAAGCGGTTGTTTGACCCTTTCTTTACTACTAAGCCTGTCGGCCAAGGAACGGGTTTAGGACTGTCGATTAGCTATGAAATTATTGTCAACCAACACGGCGGGGCATTGAAGTGCTTTTCGGAACCGGGCAAAGGAGCAGAATTTGCGATAGAAATTCCACTTCAACAGTCTTCCCTAGCACATATTTTGCCTCGCTTTGCGTGATTGAACAGAAGGAAGATGGAAGATGGAAGATGCAAGATGCAAGAAGCAATATAAACTTAGGGACTCGGCTGTTGAAACCGCAGGGTAGACGCATCTTAACTTTAACCCCAAATATGCTACAGTTAGAGCCGACTAATTTTCTATGTAGTTTCTTGTAGTGTGGTGGTGCTAAGTAGTTATACAGAATTAATTACACAAATACATAGTAGAATGATAAGCTGTTGTGCATCTAATTTGAGAGTCAATTTTTCTACAATTATTGTGGAACGGGCATCCTGCCCGTCTCTGGATTCAATTTAAATGCGTAAAAGCTTATTCCAGGCAAAATTATGAGTTAATTACAATTTCATATAATGTTTATCAGGGAAATAAATCCTCTTTAGTCTAAGTTGCTAGAGCGAATTTATCGCCAAAGCAGACATCATCAGGTACGTCACGCGAGCACATTGCCTCATATTAGCTTCGCAAGGAGTAAAAAAAATAGAGTTGATGAATATTTTTAAAATAAGTTATAAGACCTTCTATAACTGGTTCAATCGGTAGGAAGTAGAGGGAATAGTAGGAATTTATAATAAACCAGGAAGAGGTTCTAAGCCACTATTTAACGCTTCGCAAAAAGCCCAAATTAAAGAGTGGGCTAAACAAGAACCAAGGCAATTAAAAACGGTTAGCCAAAAAGTTCAAGAGGCCTGGGGCATAAGTCCTAGTCCAAACACAATTCAAAGAATACTAAAAAATCTGAAGATGAGTTGGCATCTCCTTCGTAAAGAAATGGCAGGAAAGCATTTCTCCCAGGAAGATCAAGATAAAAAAGCACAATTAGAAGAATTAAAGCGATTGGATGATGAAGGTCAAATTGATTTATCTTACTTGGATGAAATGGGATTTTCTTTGATTCCTTGTGTTCCCTATGGTTGGCAGGATATCGGAGAATATTTAACAATTCCTAGTCGTCGTAGTCAGCGAATGAATGTACTAGGAATCCTGAAGCGAAATAACCATCTTGAAACTTATATTTCATCTCAAAGTATTAACTCTGATATGGTTATTGCCTGTATGGATGCTTTTTTCCCCACACTACATAAGCCAACGGTGATTGTCACAGATCAAGCTTCTCTTCATACCAGTGATTCTATTGTCTACAAACTTGAAGAGTGGAAACAACGTAATATTACTCTTGGTAGTCATTTTTTGTAAAGGACAGAGAAAAACAATCGATCTTGTTATGCAATCCCCATTTTTTTTCTGACTTGTTGGTTATATTCGTGGATGAAGTTCCAGATTGCCCCGATATGATTTTCTAGCTTTTTCGAGAATGATAAGGTTTTTCTCACTAACCTTGATATTCTCTGTCTTAACGTGTTGTTGAGCCTTTCAATATAATTCGTTAATCCGGTCTCCTTTCCTACCGCAAAATGCCTTTTGCTTGGCACTACCTTTTCATACGCCTCCCACATGTCTGTATACACCTTGGCGCACTGCTTATATACCCCTGGTAATCAGGGTAAGCGCACGTTAAATAGTAGCTCAGGATACAGATTAATAAGCCAGATCCTGAAATTAAAGGTGCAATGCTA
>NZ_JAUBQH010000081.1:0-25432 GCF_036701145.1 Microcoleus sp. Pol17C6 | reverse complement strand
CGTGATGCTATATCTGCCCATTCTTGTAACTTTTTTATGCCTTCTCTTATTCCTCAATCACAGACCTGAATCCTTACCTGATGGCTATTACTACCGCTCTAAATTCTGGGATGCTGTGCGGGAGTTAAATTTAGACTTTATTAGCAAGCTAAGAGTTAATGGTAACTGACGCTATCTTTATACAGGCGAACAAAATAAACTGGGAACTCCTCGTAAATATGATGACAAGGTTGATTGCCATGATTGGAGTCGTCTTAATTTTGTTAAATAAATAAAACCGGGACTTTCAATCTCTACATTGATTTTAGGCGAGTTGTTGTTTAAATTGCCAAATTAGTTTGGCTTGTATCTCTGAAGTTCAAGCCAACGGCCAAATCACAAATGCTTTATTATTTAGCACTGATCTTCACCTACCTCCCGAACAAATTGTTGAATATTATCAGGCTCGTTTCCAGATTGAATTTATTTTTCGTGATGCCAAGCAATTTACGGGATTGTCTGATTGTCAAGCTCGTCATTTACCACAGCTTGATTTTCATTTTAATGCCAGTCTTCTTTCCTTAAATTTAGCCAAACATCCACTCTATAGTTGTCATTCATCTGCCAAGTCGTTTGTGTTTTAAATCTGTTCTTATAAACGGCGGGAATTCAATAAACACTTACTTTCTACTTTTATTGATAAGTGAGATTTAGATCCGGATTTGATTGACAATCATCCTGATATTCCTTCAGTCTTGTCTTATAATACTTTAGCGGCCTAAAAACTGTCGTATTGTTATATCACACCTCATCTTTCTGATAAATGCTATACCACAAAGCGTGTTCCGCCGAAGTCCCAAGATTCACTTAACTCATAAAATTTTAACTCTCATAAACCTCGCCATTTTTGCGAGTAAAAATCCAACTATTCCCGTTAGCTTTCGCAATTAGATCGTCATCGGGATATTCGGCACTATCTCCCGGAGTGCGATCGCCAATTTCGAGATAAACAACATCTGCATTCGAGCGGTTAACTAAATGATGCCCATCTGAATCCCCCGCCCGAAAACCCGCGGCCATACCCGGTGTCAGCACTTGCTCTCCCGAATTTGTAATCAGAGTAACTTCCCCTTCCAGAACATAGATTAACTCATCTTGGCGGGTATGCCAGTGCCTGAGAGCAGAACAACTTCCCGGCGCAAGTCTCACCCAATTTACCCCAAAATTATGCAATCCGGCCGCATCGCCTAAGCGTTTTTTAACTCTCCCCGCAACAGCAGATTGGAATTGCTGAGGGTACTTGGAACCCGTAATTTCCGGCAGATTTTTAGGATCAATAATCATATAACAAAGCTGACAGCAGTTGTGAGTTTTCTCTTCTTTCTCTTGCTTGGCGTCCTAGGGTTTACGCGCGGCTTCGCCTAACGCGCCTTCGCGGTTCGTTTTTCTGTTTTTATTATTACAAAACACGCTTAAATTCAAGATAAATACAATTTTATAGCACTTACCAGATCCCCGCCACTCTCGCCTCCCACCTCCGACAGTTCCCGGAAGTCATTAAGAATGTGTTATAAATATTGAGATTCATTAAGAAATATTGCTCAAATGCTCGTTTCCCCCTCCGGCGTCAGCAAACTCAAAGAATCTTTAAAAGAAAAAGTATTCTTTGGGAATGAGCCAACCCCCGAACTCATAGCCATCTTACTGATTTACTTTGTCCAAGGCATTCTCGGACTCGCCCGCTTAGCCGTCAGCTTCTTTCTCAAAGACGAACTAGGTATGAGTCCGGCAGAAGTCTCGGCAATGCTGGGCGTCGTAGCCCTGCCTTGGATTATCAAACCCGTGTTCGGCTTCATGTCCGACGGTTTGCCGATATTCGGCTACCGCAGACGCCCTTACATCGTTCTCTCCGGGCTGCTGGGAACCTTAGCATGGGTGAGCCTCGCAACAATTGTACACACACCGCTTGCAGCTACAGGCGCGATCGCCCTGAGTTCCCTCTCCCTCGCCGTCAGCGACGTAATCGCCGACTCCCTGGTAGTCGAAAGGGCTAGAAAAGAATCCGTTACCGACGCCGGTTCCCTGCAATCCTTGTCTTGGGGTGCTTCAGCCCTCGGCGGACTAATTACAGCCTACCTCAGCGGTTCCCTGCTGCAACACTTCAGCACCCACACAATATTTTTAATCACCGCATCTTTCCCGCTAATTGTATCAGCAACAGCTTGGTTAATTGCCGAAGAAAAAACCAACAAAAGAACCGACTTTGAAACTGTCAAAGACCAACTAAAACAACTACGGCAAGCAGTTACCCAAAAAACAATTTGGCTGCCCACCGCCTTTCTCTTCCTCTGGCAAGCCACCCCAAGCTCAGACTCCGCCTTCTTCTTTTTCACCACCAACGAATTAGGCTTTCAACCAGAATTTCTCGGCCGAGTGCGCCTCGTTACCAGCATTGCCGCCCTCGCCGGCGTCTGGCTGTTTCAACGATTCCTCAAAACAGTTCCATTTCGAGTGATTTTTGGCTGGTCAACGGTCATTGCGGCTGCTTTGGGCATGACTACTTTATTATTAGTAACTCATGCCAACCGAGCTTTAGGAATTGACGATCAATGGTTCAGCATCGGAGACAGCCTGATCCTGACAGTAATCGGACAAATTGCTTATATGCCGGTGCTGGTACTCTCCGCCCGGTTGTGTCCCAGAGGCGTGGAAGCAACTTTATTTGCGCTGCTGATGTCAATCACAAATTTAGCAGGACTTTTGTCTCACGAAGGCGGCGCACTTTTGACCCACTTGCTAGGAATTACCGATCGCAATTTCGATAACCTCTGGCTGCTAATTGTCATCACAAACCTGTCCACACTTCTGCCCCTACCGTTTTTAAATTGGCTGCCCGCCGATAGTACAGAAAGCCGCGATCAAAACAATCAAAAGTCTCTTCCCGTATTAGAACCAGAAATGGGCAGTTCCAAACCTGGTGGACAGCATTTCATGCCCGAATACTTTCCCGACTTAGTACCAACAGTAAGGTCACAAAGCCGCACCGCAGATAGCAAATAAAGGAAGGCACACACGGATTTTGACACGGATACATGGATGAATTTAACTGTGTTTCCCAATTCTCCGACTTTCCTTCTCTCTGCGCCCTCTGTTTTCTCTGCCGTTAAATCAATAAAAGCTTATTATACCCATGCAAAAATTACAGATTTCACAACCTCAAACAGCAGCCACAAAATCATCCTACGATCGCACAGACTGGCAGCGCGGGTACGAATCCCAACCCAACGAATCCGACTACTGGATTGACGACATAGAAGGCGAAATCCCCGCCGGCTTGCAAGGCACATTCTTTCGCAACGGGCCCGGATTATTGGATGTCAACGGCCAGCGCATCCACCACCCGTTTGACGGCGACGGGATGGTTTGTGCGATCGCAATATCCGAAGGCCGCGCCCATTTCCGCAACCGATTCGTCCGCACAGAAGGCTATCTCGCCGAACAAGAAGCCGGAAAAATCCTCCACCGAGGCGTTTTCGGCACACAAAAGCCAGGGGGTTGGCTCGCCAATATCTTTGATGTCAAAATCAAAAACATTGCCAACACCAACATTATTTATTGGGGCGACAAACTGCTAGCACTTTGGGAAGCCGCACAGCCCTACAGACTCGACCCCCGCACCCTAGAAACACTTGGCTTAGATACTCTAGACGGCATCTTGGAACCCGGTGAAGCCTTCGCCGCCCACCCCAGAATTGAAAAAGGGAAAAATGGCAAAGGAGACAGATTGGTAAACTTTTCTGTCAAGCCCGGTTTGTCGAGTACCATCACGATTTACGAGTTCGATGAAAGCGGCAAACTTTTGCAGCGTCACGCCCATGCAATACCGGGTTTTGCCTTCCTGCACGACATGGTAATTACCCCGAATTACTGTATATTCTTCCAAAATCCCGTCTCATTTAATCCTCTACCATTCGTGTTAGGATTGCGGAGTGCTTCCCAGTGCATTCAATTTTCGCCAAACAAGCCAACGCAAGCAATTTTAATTCCCCGCAACGGCACTGACGAGGTAAAGATATTAGAAACGGAACCTTGTTTTGTCTTCCACCACTGCAACGCTTGGGAAGAAGGAGACGAAGTTTTTGTTGACTCAGTTTGTTACGAATCATTTCCCACTGTAGAGGCGGACGGCGATTTCCGGGAGGTTGATTTTGAGAGCGTTCCAGCGGGGGAATTGTGGCGGTTTAAGTTAAATTTGCAAGACAAAACGGTACAGCATCAAGTTGTTGAAACTAGGTGCTGCGAGTTTCCCACTTTGCATCCGAATAATGTCGGACAACCTTACCGATATCTTTACATCGGTGCTGCTGATGCTCCCACTGGGAATGCTCCTTTGCAAGCTATTCTCAAAATGGATTTCGTGACTGGTGAAAGGCAAATTTGGAGTGCGGCACCACGCGGTTTTGCGGGGGAACCGGTGTTTGTTCTCCGTCCCGATGCTGTTGCTGAGGATGACGGCTGGCTGCTACTTTTAATGTATGATGCAGCTCATCATCGATCGACCTTAGTGATTTTAGATGCTAGTGACATCACCAAAGGGCCCTTAGCGCGCTTGCATTTAAAACAGCACATTCCCTACGGTTTGCACGGCAGTTTTACATCAAAGGTACTGCTTCCTATCGGTTCGTAGTTGCCCTACTATGGGCGGGCAGGATGCCCACCCCACAAGAAAGAAAATTGAACTTTTCAGGAATAGGCTTTCGGGCCTGTTCCTGAAAATGGTGCAAGATGTCAGTTTTCACCGATTTTAGCGATGAGACAGAAGTTTAAAGCCCTGACGGGCTGGCGGAGGGGCGGACTGGCAGACTGCGGTAAATCTTAACAACAAATCAAAAGATAAAATATCCATAATAAATGCAAAGTGTCAACAAATTTAATCTCAAAAAAATACTTATTTTAATTGGCAGTCTGACCGTAATTTGGGCAATTATCTTATCTATTTACTCTCACAATGCTAACGCCCAAGAGCCTTACAATTCACCTCCAGAAAGCGCTGTAGCGTCCAAAGGCTTGGTTGAAGTCAAAATGACGGTAATTGCAGTAGATCCCATTAAGAACGAATTAGAAGCCCGCTTGCAATTTGAACTCAAAGGTATCTATAAAAAAGGGCCAACTTACCCAGCTCAAGACTTGTTAATGACAGTTAACGGCGCAAATGTACAGGATTCGGAAATTACCTTTAAAGAAGGCAAACCGATGATTGTGCCTGCATTAAAATTTAATTTGGTAAAGGGAAAGATTAACAATTATCCGTTTGACAAGCACATTGCTAAAGTAGCTATTTCGATCGATCCGCTGGCTTCGATTGGTAAAAAGTTTGCTCCATTTCAACTAAACCCGGTACCTCTAAAATTTAATTTTAATGCCGATGTTCCCGGTTTTGACATCAGTTATAAGCCGATGGAAGAAAATTCCTCTATCTTTATTTATATTGATGTTTCTGCAACTCGCTCAATCCCGGTGAAATTTTTTGCTTTAGTGATTATTGTTATTATGTGGGTGCTGTCAATTATGGCGCTTTTGCTAGCATTAAAAGTGATGAAATCTGGAAAGTTGCCGGAAGTGGGAATGCTGAGTTGGACTGCTGTGATGTTGTTTGCTTTTCCCGCTATTCGCAATGCTCAACCGGGGGTGCCCCCGGTGGGAACTGCAAGCGACTTTCTTTCGTTTTTTTGGACAGAAATTATTGTTGTGGTGGCGTTGGTGATTATCGGTAGCTGTTGGTTGAATCGGTATCATCCGCCGATTGAATGATATGAGATTTGAAACTTCAGATTTGAAAAATTAACCCCAGAGATAAATCAAGGGGCTTGTAGCCTGCATACTTTAAGTTAACAGTCAACAGTCAACATATCACTAAATTCCAAGATTCAATTTTTGACTTCTAAATTCTCAATATCCTTTGCAGGTACGCCCAAACCGCGCAAGATAGTAAAAGCAATAATTCGATATCCCGACGGATTGGGATGAACTCCATCTGCGGCTAACAAATTCAGAGTCTTGCCCGCGTGTTTTTGATACGTGCCGATAACTTCCCGACAAGGCCCATTCAAATCGATAAACAAGCACTGATTCTGCAACGCAATTTCTCGCATCGCGGCAATATACTCTTGCAACCTGCGATTTTCTGGGCCGTCGAGAATTTCGCCGATAGGAGTAGGAGAAAGCAGTACAACTCGAATTCCTGCGGCTTTCGCCGCCAACACCATTTGAGTTATTTTCTCCCGATATTCTGCCAGTGGCACTCCCTTGGGCAATTTGCCTTGCGGATAAAACTGACGGTTTTGGAAGTCGAAGAAAGCGTGCCAAACGTCGTTGACTCCGACATTAATCATCACTAAATCTGGCTTTTGGTCGATGGCATCTTTCTGGAAGCGGGCTTGCATATCCGTCGCCCTATTACCGGAGATTCCGGCGTTGACGATTTCGATTTTGCGATCGGGATAAAGGGCATTCAGATAGCGTTGCAGCAGCCAAACGTAACCTCCAGGGTATTTCCCAGCCTCGGTGATGCTGTCGCCCACTGTCACAATTTTGCGCTTGCCGGCGAGCACGTTTTGGATTTCTGGTGGCGGCGTTGCTTCGGATAGGGATTCTTTAAACACGGGAATTAAGGAGTGAGGAATGTTGAAGGCGATAACAGCAGCTATTACGGCGAGGGCAAGTCTAATTAAAACTTGCCTCAGCCGGGATTTGGGACTGGGCGATAGCCCATTGGGAGACATTACGCAGATTCCTAATAAAAATCTAACTATTGATGTATGCAATAATATTATCCATTTTTGGTTTTTTTGTCACTTATTTCAATAACTCAGTCCTGGACTAACAAAAACCTGGTTTCGACGCCAAATCGGAAGTTATAAGCCTTAAGGCAGGAAGCTGGTTGTTGACCCCGCCTGCCTAAGTTGTACACGTGAAATTACAGAGAGTTTTGTCGCCCCGATCTGTGGGTGTAATTCCAATCACAAAAAAAATCGCAAAATGTCACATGATTTTTGCTACTTAGAGCACATCTTTAAAAGGGAAGCGCGGTTTATAATATTGATATGTTCAGGGAACAAGTTTTCATGCGAGGTTAAAGCAATGGTAGCAAATTCAAATTTTTTATATCCTCAAAATCGCTATTACGGTGAAGTAAAGCCTGAGAATTTGGTATTTAATGCGAATTTACAAGAGTTTTCTCAGCGAGTGGGTTACATCAGTTCCTTGACATCTAACGGTAAAATCTCTGTGGAACAGGCATTTACTCAGATCCAAACACTGTGGGAACAGGTGGAAAAGTCGAAAAAGCAGTTGGGAATTGGCGAAAATCCATTTTCAGCTTGAATAATTAGCGGTTGGCTTGGAAGTTGAGTTACGCGCCATTGATGCCGATCGATTAATCCACAGCTTAAGATCAAAAAGTAGCTAGTGCCGATCGACCTTTTTGCCTATGAGTTCCGATTTAGTACCCCTCCTTCCCAAAGTATCCGTCGGCCGCCGCGCAGCGGCCTTCTGCATTGATGGAATCGCAGTTTGGCTGCCCAGTTTGCTTCTGGGCAATAATGCGATCGTCCAAACCATATTTTTTGTTTTGCTGTGGCTGATCCTGCGCGTAGCCATCGTCAGGAAAAACCAAGGTCAAAGTCTCGGGCGCTGGGCTTTGGACATGAAAGTTGCCGATACCAGATTCCTACGGACTCCCGGAGTGCAAGAACTGTGCAAGCGCGAGGCATTGCTGGGCATTTGCGCCGGCTTAGCCTTCGCAGGTATAGCTGGGCTCACATCTACCAACGCCGCCGTCTTGCTGCTGATGCTGCCCCTAGCGATCGACTGTAGCGTTGCCCTCAACTCCGGCGAAAGGTTTCCTCAAGCTTTCCACGATCGCATCGGGGGGACGATGGTCGTCGGAACCCGCCGCGGCTACTCCCTCGACATCAAAGTTAGAAGATTGCTTGACCAAGTGCAGAGCAATGTGAGAAGATAATAAATTGTGTTTAAATTAGTCGAAATTTATTTAGAATTATGGCTAAAGGCGTCCGCATCATAATTACTCTAGAGTGTACTGAGTGCCGTACAAACGTAAGCAAACGCTCAAAAGGCGTGTCTCGGTACACCACCACCAAGAACCGTCGCAACACGACGGCGCGGCTGGAACTCAAAAAGTTCTGCCCCCACTGCAACCAGCACACTGCCCACAAAGAGATCAAGTAGTGATTAGTCATTAGTCAGTTGTCAGTAGTCAGTTGTTATTGGTCAACAGACAACAGTCAACAGACAACAGACAACAGTCAACAGTCAACAGTCAACAGTCAACAAACAACAAACCATGACTTACTTTCGCCGGCGCGTTTCGCCCATCAAACCAGGAGACCCGATCGACTACAAAGATGTCGATTTGCTCAAAAAATACGTCACAGAACGCGGTAAAATTTTGCCCCGCCGGATTACCGGTTTGACTGCAAAACAGCAGCGAGACCTGACCAGAAGCATCAAAAGAGCAAGAATTGTAGCTTTGATGCCCTTCGTAAACCAAGAAGGTTAACAGGATTTGGGATTTTGGGTTTTAGATTTTGGACTGGGAATAAGACTTGCGCGAAAAGAACGTCTTTCTGTCATTAATAGTGCAGCAAGAATGCAGCGAAATAATCGCGAAATAGGGTTAAGAGTCGCAGCAGCGCAAGTCTTAATCACAAGTCAAAAGTTAAAAAAAAAGCAAGAATAAAGAACAACTTTTTAGATTTTAACTTTCACAATTGACCAGAAAAATTGCCAATATCCAAAATCTAAAATCGCAAGCTCGAAACTCGATAAGTGGCTACTGTAAAAATCCAAAATCTCAAATATAAAGCTGGCAAGTGGAGAAGGGAACGTTAGTAGAATTTAGAGTGCACGGCGACCGCCGTCTGGCAGTTGCCGATCGCCCCGACGGCAAGAAAAACTGGGTAGTGGTAGACGAAAACGGTCAACCGCACAGCATACCGCCCAAACAAATCACCTACGAAGTAGTGGGAGAAAGTTACAAACCCTCCGACATTCCCAAATTTCTCAAAGAAGTAGAAGCCTACTCAGATCCGTCGAGTTTGGAAGTCGCTTGGGAACTTTTAGTCGGTGACGGAGAAACAGCAGATCCCGAATCCCTGGCAAAGCTGTTATTTTCTCAGAGTAGTCCGGCCCAGTGTTACGCGGCTTACTGTTTGCTATCAACAGACAAACTGTATTTCAAACAAAAGGGCGATCGCTACGAACCGCGACCCGCCGCCCAAGTAGCCGAAATCAAACACCAGCAAGAAGTAGAACAGCAGCGACACCAAGAATCCCAAGGATTTTGGGATCGAGTCAAACAGCGGCTGGCAGGGGAAAATGTAGATTGGGAACACAGCGATCGAACTCGCCTCGACGCCCTAGAACGCTTTGCCCTCCTCGGAGAAGAAGCAACGCACCGCACCCCAGCCTTAGAAACTTTAGCCAGCTTAGAACGTTCCGAAAACCCCGAAGCAGCATTTGGCCTCCTAGTCGATCTCGGCCTCTGGAGTACCCACGAAAACCTGTTTTTGCGGCGCAGCCAAATTCCCCTACAATTCTCCGCAAAGGTATTAGAAGTGGCCCAACGCTGCCTAGAAAATCCCCCAACCGACTCCGACACAAATCGTCTCGATTTAACTCACCTCAAGGTTTACACGATCGACGACGAAAGCACCACCGAAATCGACGACGGCCTCAGCTTAGAATTCCTCGAAAACGGCCAGCAGCGGATCTGGATACACATCGCCGATCCCACCCGCTTGCTTTCCCCCGGAGACGAACTCGACCTCGAAGCCAGAAAACGCACCACCACGGTTTACCTGCCCACGGGAATGATTCCCATGTTTCCCCCAGCTTTGGCAACGGGGCCGATGAGTTTAATTCAAGGCAAAAAGTGCAGCGCCCTCAGCTTCAGCGTCACCTTAGACGAAATCGGCGCGGCTCAAGATTACAGCATCCACATCAGCACCATAAAACCCACCTACCGCTTGACCTACGATGACGTAGACGAAATGCTGGAGTTGGGAATCGAAGCAGAACCGGAAATAGCAGCGATCGCCTCTGCAGCAAAACTGCGCCAAAAATGGCGGGAAGCCCAAGGCGCAATCAGCATTTTCATGCCCGAATCAGTCATCAAAGTCAACGGCGACGACATCAAAATCCACGTCATCGACGACTCCACAGCCCGGATGCTAGTAGCCGAAATGATGATTTTAGCCGGCGAACTAGCCGCCCGCTACGGTCAAGCTCACAGCCTGCCCATACCCTACCGCTATCAGCCACAGCCCGAACTTCCTCCCGATGAAGAACTGCTGGCCGTGCCGGCAGGCCCGGCCCGCGCTTGCGCCGTGCGCCGATGTATGCCCCGCAGCGAAATGGGCCTCACCCCCGGACGCCACGCTGGCTTGGGTTTGGAATTATACACTCAAGTTACTTCCCCGATCCGTCGCTATACCGACTTGCTGGCTCACTTCCAACTCAAAGCCCACCTGCGGGGCGAACCACTGCCTTTTTCCGCTGAAGAAATACAGGATATTGTGATGTGTCTCGGCACCGCAGTTAAAGAAGCATCCACCGTCGAACGCCAAACTAACCGCTATTGGGGATTGGAATATTTGCGGCGCAACCCAGACGAAGTTTGGGAAGCTTTAATGCTGCGCTGGTTGAGGGAAGACAGCAATCTCGGATTGATTTTATTGGAAGATTTGGGTTTAGAATTGGCAATGCGATTTGGTCGATCGATCGAAATAGGCGATCGGTTTGAAGTCAAAGTCACTCACTGCGATCCGCGATCGGATGTAATTCAATTCCAAGAAGTCATTCTCCAAGTAGCGGAATAGGATTTGATATCAAATCCGGCCGCGCCGGAATGATATAGAACCTATTTGACATTTTTTCGCGCTCCACTGCTGTGAGACGAGGGACTCATATCAAATCCGGTAGCATCGGAATTATTCATCTCTCTTATCTCCCTCTGTGTTCTCTGCGTTCTCTGTGGTTAAATCATTCCGATGCAACCGGAAACAATATCACAACAGCAATCTTGGTGAGGATGCACAAACTCTCACAGAAACCCGGTTTCTTAATCTCAGGCGATATGGCATCCGCAAAAGGCGAGATCGCTCCCCAGGCTGCTAATATTTAAGGATATGTAGGGTGTGTTACCCTCTCCCACAAATGATGGGAATAACCCAAATCTCCCGTGACAGATTAACATTGAGCGGTGTTAAAAATGGAAAAATATCAAGATATACCGATGGATTTAGCAGATGCTTCTCTAGTGGCTGTGGCAGAAAGTCAAAAAATTAAGCGAATCTTTACATTAGATAGTGATTTTTATGTTTATCGACTATATGATAAAGATGCTTTTGAAGTTATCCCAGCATAAGAGACTCTGACAGAAGGTTTCTGAGTCTAGGCAATATGGTATCCATAACCGCGATCGCCTTTCTTCTATATGCAGGTAAGCAGAAGTAGGCGATCATTTATGAAACTACTTCAATATTAACATTATCAAAAACCAATTAAACCTCATAAATAACTAAATAGAATATCCATTGCTTTGTCTGTAAGTTTCTCTAATAGCCAAAAAGCTACTTGTTTCAACCAAGTTTTTAAATTGTCTTTGCTTTGCAGAATGGACTTTTTCTTTTGAGCCTCTTCTTTAGCTAATAATGCGCGTATTTTTTGTTCTTCTTCTGCGGTTAAAGCCATATCTACCTCTTTCAGGACATAAATTTACGATTCAGCAACATTACGGATTTTTGTTATCTTTGAGGAATCGGATGATTTTTCAGCCATGTTGTAATCTTCTTAATCATCTCGATATCGTCAGCAAAATCTCGTGTATCTGCTTGAATCACCAGGAAAACTAAATCGCAAGATGGGATAATCTGCTGATAAATTTTGTCATACTCTGGATCTTCGGCTTCGCTGCGTCCATATCCGGGCAAATCAATCACCGTTAAAGTGCCCCCTGTTGCCAGAGTAAATTCTTTAATTTGTGCCTGAGTTGTTCCGACAGTGGTGGGACTTGTTTTTAACTTAGCGTTAAAAAGATTGTTAATTGTAGTTGTTTTACCAACTCCAGATTTTCCAATCACGGCTACTTTGGGTGGTACCTGAGTTTCCTGTTTAAACTTCTCCAGTATTAGCTGAAATTCTCGTTCTGGAATAAGTTTTTTTATGTCTTCTACAGTTTGATTGTTAGCATCACCTTTTGTTGCAGAATTATTGACTCCTTTTTGACGTTCTTGATCAGCAAAAGCTTTGACTTCTGGATCTGCTAATTCAAATGGATCGGCAGGCTGCACATTACCCAGCTTGAATCCAGCATAAGCATTGTGGATAATCTTGGTCAGCAAATTAATCAAACGATAACGCTTCAGCGCTGAGTAATATTCTATGTTAGCTTCAGATATTTTTGTAGTTTCACCCAATCGTTTAATAATATCCTGGCAACGACGTTCAATTTCATTTTCTGCCTGCTTCGTAGGTGCATTTAACCTCTGATCCCACCCATTGGGAATCATTTTATCAACTTGATTTAAGCCAATCACAAGTCTCAACGGTGATTGCGTAGTTTTTTTTCCAGAAACCGTGTCAACTAGGTTTTTTAATAATCGCATAATATTTCAACTCCTTGACAATACTTTCATTTTTAGGTGTTCTAGTCCCCATCCATAAACAGATGTATAAGGCACTACCTGATCTTTTTCAAAAATCACTTTTCCATTAATTGCCCGGTGAAAAATACCATAAACATCATCGATTTTTTCAGGAATTAGCCTAGTTTGATCATCTGAAGGTTCTCGACTATCGATATTAAATGTATTTTCCCCTTCATAAACTCCCAGACAATCGATTTTATTCAAAGCCACTATGAGGAATAAAGACGGCTTAAATAATGGCTTTAACTGTTTCAAAAATATCTCATCCCGTTTGTAAGCCCTTGTATCTGCTTGAGTTACCCAGACTAAAGCATCAGCTTGAGGAATCCATTTTTTGTAGTCAGCCATATACTTTTTATCGTCAGTCAAACTCTCTCCAATTCCCGGCAGATCCACAACTCGTACTTTCTGATAGGGAAAATTCGAGGAGTTAGGGGGGTCTAAATCGACAAACTGAGGCTTTTTTGTACAAGCCACAGCATTATCGGTAGCCAAGTTTAGCCCAAATAAAGCATTAAGAGTGCTACTCTTGCCAACCCCAGTTTTGCCAAAAAATAAAATTGTTAGTGTATCCTTGTTAGACGAGGGCAAGTATCTACGGATTTTGGCTAAGTATCTGAGCGTTTCTTGAACCATAAGACAATTGGCAACTAATGATGCCCTTCTTTATCCCAGAATTTGGAGGGGCGACTATACCATAACATGACTGTTAAATTTAATATCTTGACACCTTACCTGTATCCTGTCAATACTCTTCCAATATTTTATATTTTGGTTCTGGCGATCGTGTAAAAATTGAGTTATGTGAGACGGCTTGTTTATCCCCCTTATTTTTTAAGAAAAGATGTCAAATGGGTTCTATAGGATAAAAAACCTGTTTTCTTTAGTCCTTCGACGTAAGTCCTGATAGAGTGAGAAGAAATTAGGAGACGGCAATGCCGTGTCCCTACATTATTTTGGGGTAGGGACACGGCACTGCCGTCTCCTCTCCTAGCCCAACAAGGCCAATAAATCTCAAATCTCAAATCGTGAAATGCCCAATTCAATTAGCCAAGTTCAGCCGCCGCTGGAATTCATACCCCCAGCCTACAACCCCCTAATCGTCCATGGCTGCCAGCAAATACTCCCCTGGTGGCTGCGATTTCGGACGAGTATCAGCCAGGTTCAAGCCGAAAACGTCGAAACCCTCGCCGAACTATTCCACCAATTTCAAAATCAGAAAGTTCGCTTCTTGCTAGCCTTCCGCCACCCCAACTCAGACGATCCCTACTGTTTGGGACAACTAATTTGGAAACTCGTTCCCCAGGCAGCGCGCGCCAAAGGCATTCCCCTGCAATTCCCGGTACATTCCCACTTTATCTACGATCGCGGCATTCCCCTTTGGGCCGGTGCGGGAGTCGGCTGGTTGTATTCCCAACTCGGCGGCACTCCGATTGTGCGCGGGAAGATCGATCGCGCCGGATTGCGATCGGCCCGCGATTTATTTGCCAACAGCCAATTCCCGATCGCCGCCGCCCCAGAAGGCGCTACCAACGGTCACAATGAAATAGTTAGCCCCCTCGAACCGGGAATTGCTCAAATGGGCTTCTGGTGCGTTGAAGATTTGCTGAAAGCCGGACGCACTGAAAAAGTTTTAATTGTGCCGATCGGCATTCAATACCGCTATGTCAATCCACCTTGGCAACCCTTAGAAAAACTTTTAACTCAATTAGAAATTGATTGCGGACTGCCATCCTTAGAACGCACCGAAATTGCTAATTTAGAGACTGCCAATCCCGATTCCGAAAACCACAATCACAAATTCCAATATCTGCGCCTGATTCGACTGGGCAGCCATTTACTAGCAGTAATGGAAGAGTTTTACAGCCGTTTTTATCATAAAAACTTAGCCCAAAAAATATCTATTTTACCATCATCAGTTTCCGAAAAAACGACAAATAATTTTGACAATGAAGTAATGATAGCTCGACTGAAAGCCCTGTTAGACGTGGGTTTGCAAGTAGCAGAAGAATATTTTAACTTAAAGCCCAAAGGCAGTTTAATAGACCGCTGCCGCCGTGTGGAACAAGCAGGCTGGGATTATATTTATCGAGAAGATATTAAAGATATTGCAGCACTTTCTCCCTTAGAAAGAGGATTAGCCGATCGCCTCGCTGAAGAAGCAAGTCTTCGGATGTGGCACATGAGACTTGTAGAAAGTTTCGTGTCCGTCACGGGCAGGTACGTCGCAGAACAACTGACAGCAGAACGTTTGGCAGAAACAACTTTACTGCTGTGGGACGTACTGGCTCGCATCAAAGGGGGAAATCCTTTCGGCAGACCGAAGTTGGGCAAACAGCAGGTACAAATGACCGTGGGCGAACCCATATCAGTGAGCGATCGTTGGGATCGATATCAAACCAGTCGCAGGTTAGCAGTTGCCGAACTCACTCAAGACTTGCAATCAGCTTTAGAAGCAATGATTAAATCTTAATTACTCAGATAAGGAAGAGCTTCTAGGGAAGAAGGAATATATATTTTTCTTCACTACGTTTTTTTGTGGTGAATTATAAACAGATTGTTATAAACTTTTGGAATAGGTCTAATGAACCGCAAACCCTCGCTCGACAATGAACCAATAAAAATTAGCGATGACTAACAAACCTATCGATTTGTCTACTAACTCAATTAAAGTAAAACTGCTGAATAATTTAGCGCAGGAATTGCTCACACCGCTCACTTCTGTCCTCGGCATGGCAAGCGTGTTGAAACAAGAAATTTATGGCCCCTTAACGAGCAAGCAAAAAGAATATATTGACGTGATCCAAGACAGCAGCCGCTCTTTGCGATCGCTAGTTGAAGAAATTTTGGAACTGGCAGAACTAGATGATTCCGCTTTCACCTTGAAGCGAACCGCAGTCGATATAGAAACTTTGTGCCAGCAGGTGGTGACAATCCTGTCGTCGGCAGCAAGTAGACGAGAGCAAGAAATTAATTTGTCGATGGGGCCCGGGTCGCGCATCTGGTTGGTAGATAAAGATAAGGTTCAGCAAATGCTGCACCACTTAATTTTTAGCATTATTCAATCTGCTGGGGCAGGCAGCGTGATTCGAGTCCACGTTTCTCGGAAAGAAGACGGTATCAACATCGGAGTTTGGGTTTTTCATCCTTGGTTAGGGGAAAGTTTGCCCCATGCTAAACTCTACACCGACTACTTGTTGAAGGCCGGATCTGGTAGCGGTTCGCCATCGAACTCCGAAATCGACTCCGAGGGAGTCGAAGCGCAACTCCCGACACAGGGTTCGCAGCGATTAACGCTGGCGTTTTCTGAGTTGGCGGCTTTGGTGGCACAGAATGCAGAGGATACCGCACCGGTGTTAGCTGGTTATGGGGCGCGGGAACGCTTGGGGCTGCTGCTTTGCTGCCAATTGGTGGAAATTCAAGGCGGTCAACTCTCAATTCAAGGAGCCCCGGAATCTGGATATCGCTACGTGCTCTGGCTGCCCTGCACAAATGCTACGGAATTGTTGGAAGGCTAAAGAAGGAAGAAGGAAGTTCGGCAACGGATTTTCTAACGGATGTAACGGATGGAAAGAAGAAGGAAGAAGAAACAAGTCATTTGTTAATTAATACTGAGATGTTGCACCATTCTCAATAAGGCTTTTATTCGCGGACTCGCGTGCCCCACCCACAAGAAATTTATTCTTTGTGGAGCCGACCAGAAAAGCCTTAAGGGAGAATGGTGCAAGATTGGAGTTACTATCAATTGTCGATGCTTTTAGACTCAATTCCCAATTCCCAATTACCAATAATCAATCTAAAAATGAATTCAGTTTGGCAACAGTTAACTCTGGCAAATTTGCCGCTCTCTCAGTGGCAAAGTAGAAGTTATTTATTCAATTTGGCGATCGGCTCTTTACGCAGTTGGCGGCAGAGTAGCTGGCTGATGCAGTGGGCAGAACCCTTGGGTTTTGTTTTGCTGGGCTTGACTTTCGGTTTGGCGCCGTTTGTAAACAATGCCTTGGTGGGGGTGTTGATGGCGGCTAGCGCTGCATTTTGGGTGCTGCTGACTGTTTCGGACGATCGCGAGATCCCCTTCACGCCGATTCATTTGCTGGTTCTGCTGTACTGGGGCATAGCCACTGTCGCAACGGCGATGTCGCCGGTGAAAGTCGCCGCTGCTACTGGTTGGAGCAAGCTAACGCTGTATTTGCTGTTTTTTGCGCTGATGGCTCGGATATTGCGAGATCCCCGTTGGCGATCGTGGTTAATTGCGGTATTTTTGAACGTCTCTTTAATTGTCAGTTTCTACGGCGTGCGGCAGTGGATTGACAAAGTGCCACCATTAGCTACTTGGAACGATCCGACTTCTACTCAAGCCAATGTCACGCGAGTTTACAGTTTTTTGGGAAATCCTAACTTGCTTGGTTCCTATTTACTGCCGGCCATTGCATTGAGCGCCGCCGCACTTTTTGTGTGGAAAGGATGGGGAACAAAAGTTTTAGCGCTGACGATGCTGGTGGTGAATTGCGCGTGTTTGCGCTACACGGACAGCCGGGGTGCTTGGATCGGTTTTGTGGCTCTACTGGTGGTATTTTTAGTGCTGCTGTGGTACTGGTACAGCCCTTTGATGCCTCGCTTCTGGCGAAATTGGGCGCTGCCGTTAGGGTTAGGAGGTTTGGCTGGGGCCTTAATTTTGGGAGTGGCTTTAGTGGAGCCTCTGCGCGATCGAGTTTCGAGTATGTTTATCGGTCGAGGTGACAGCAGCAACAATTTTCGGATTAATGTTTGGACGGCGGTGATTGACATGATTCGCGATCGGCCAATTCTCGGAATAGGCCCGGGAAACACTGCTTTTAATAAAGTTTATCCGCTTTATATGAAGCCGAGATTTACCGCTTTGAGCGCTTATTCTGTGCTGCTGGAAATTGCGGTGGAAACCGGTTTTATCGGTTTAATGTGTTTCCTTTGGCTGATGACTGTCACGGTCAATCAAGGTTTGTTGCAGATCAAACATCTGCGGGATTCACAATTTAAGATCTCTAGTTTAGAGGAAGAATCCCAAAATCCAAAATCTCAAATCCCAAATCTCAAATCGAATCAGGGGTTTTGGTTGATTGGGGCGATCGCAACTTTAGCCGGCATGATGGCCCACGGTTTTGTCGATACAGTTTGGTATCGGCCGGAAGTTAATATGCTTTGGTGGTTGATGGTGGCGATTATTGCTAGTTTTTACAGCAACTCACACCAGCAGCCGCAAGATTTAGCTTTGACGGAGGGCGAGTAGATAGAATTGCTGGCGGGGATTTTCTCCCCGCACAGTGCGGATTCCAGCAATAGCCGATACAGCAATGATTAGGAGTTATACCAGTTCAAAAAAAGAATGCAGCTTTATGCAAGCTGCAAACCATTATAGCCATAAGTTATTTCCAATTCTTCAATTATTAATCTCAAATCTCAAATGCTATAAGGTGCGGACGGGGCACCCTGCATACTACTACTACATACTACATACCTGTTGCTGTAAAGTGGTGATGGTACACTCTACAAAATTTATTGAAAATAACTCTTATTCTTCGCTCTCCGAAGGCATGATTAATCTGGGACACGGATATTTTCCACCATCTCTATCTCTGCACCGCCGCCTCCTCGCTTGATTGGAGTCGAACGGCATTTCGACTGATTCATTAACTGTAATTTTAACAGTCGAAGGAGTTGGCAGTGCTGTTGAGGCTTGACTTAGCTCAACTACCGTTATAATTGCCAGTATGGTTGATGAAAACAAAACTGTGCGTTTCATTTATTTGTTTTTTCCTCGTTTAATCGTTGACGTGCCATCCCTATCCATATATCCTCATCGAATTCTTGAGAATCCGCATACTTTAGACAAATTTTCCACTGCGGTAGCGCTGCCTTAGTATTTTTCATTTTTTCTAGGACTTGCGCTTTTAAGCAGTAAGTTGCTGGTCCTTCACTATCAAGTTTAATCGCTTCATCCAGATGTTGCAATGCCTCTGAATATCGACCCTGTTCCAGGCGAGCCCATCCCAAGTTTTTGAGTAAAGAATATTTTACTTGATCGTCCTCAGCTAATTTCAAACCTTGCCACAGGAAGTGAACGGCAGCCGGATAGTTTTTTTGATCAACTATATATAACCGAGCCAGATTGCTGTAAGCAGCAGGTAGACCGAGTTTTGCAGCTTGCAGATATTTTCCTCGGGCGCATTGTAAATCTTGCACCTCTTCGCAAAGCCATCCTAAATTGTAAAGAGCTGTTCGGCTTTTTGGATCTACCCAGAGCGCTAACTCATATGCTTGTTGAGTATCAGCGAATCGATTAGCTTTGTAGTTTTCAAAAGCCATATTATTAAAAAAAGATGCCAGTTCCGGCAACCCAATTTGCCAGCCGCCCAAGCCTACTGCTAGCATCAGCAATAAGGCTCCCCACTTGGAGTTCTGAGG
Organism: Microcoleus sp. Pol17C6; assembly: GCF_036701145.1. Lineage (NCBI taxonomy): Bacteria > Bacillati > Cyanobacteriota > Cyanophyceae > Oscillatoriales > Microcoleaceae > Microcoleus > Microcoleus sp. Pol17C6. The sequence continues at coordinate 6,281 of NZ_JAUBQH010000081.1, read as the reverse complement.
CTTTTTTGCTGGCTCTTTCATAGCATTGAAAATGTTAGCTAATGGTGTCATTTTTAGCATTTTTTAACTTGAGAGTTAGGCGATATTTTGTTTGCCAGTTTTAATTGCCACCCTAATGGCATCATAATCTTACGAAATGACTCATGATTGAACCCATTTCTCATAAGAGTTTGTTAGTCCACAGCCGAATCCTTGGGGAATGCTCCCACTACCCAGATGTATTCGAGCATAGGTTAATCATTCATGAGGCTCCACAAGCCATCCGGATATTTTCAGGAAAAAGGAAGCGGGAAGCAGGAAGAAGGTAAAACTCTTCCCCTTGCCTAAGTAATAATGCTTAGTCAGCCGTCAGTCGATCGACAGTATGCGACTCTATGAGGAGATACAGCGTATTCCAGGTTTATGAAGTGTAGGGACTTACCCTGGGGCGTTTCCGTACGGGGATAGAACGAGCTGGGGTTTAGTTCATCAACATAGAATCTGTTGTAAGATGGACTCCAGTCAAATAACTCTAATTAAGTTGGTAGTGACGATGGAAGTCCTCAAAATCCTCCCTTGAGGATTTTGAAAAATATTATGATGAGTAATGAACCGAAATCGATTTAAAATAGCCAATCATTAATCAGCAATCACCAATCATGAATCACTAATGACTCCTGACTAATAAACATCTCCATAAATTAACTTTCAACCTTCGAGTAGCAAAGGTTTGAGTTTATTTTTTGGAGATATTTAATGACTAATGACTAATGAGTGATGACTAATGACTCTGACTAAAATTGCTTCATTGCTCTTTCCATATCCCGCTTATCTTCACGTTTCTTCAAATCTTCGCGCTTGTCGTACAGTTTTTTCCCTTTACCCAAACCGATATCAAGTTTTACCCAGCCGCCTTTCAAATACATTTTTAACGGCACTAAAGTCAAGCCTTTTTCTTCCACTTTGCCGATTAATTTGCGAATTTCCTGCTTGTGCATCAGCAATTTACGGGTGCGGCGGGGTTCGTGATTAAAATAGTTGCTAGCACTTCTCCAAGGCGAAATGTGAACGTTTATCAGCCACAGTTCCCCGTTCCGAACTAAGCCATATCCGTCCCGCAAATTTGCTTTTCCTTCCCGAATAGATTTGACTTCGGTTCCCTTCAACTCGATTCCCACTTGGTATGTCTCTATAATTTCATAGAGATGGCGCGCTTGTCGGTTATCGCTAAGAATTTTGTATCCTGGGCTTTTTTCGCTCATTTTTACCTCCGCTAAAATTAATTATTATAACGCTAGCTTCTCTGTAGAGAAAATCGAAGCTTGACAAAACTTAAATAATCGGTCTAGACATTACCAATTTGGCTGAGCTAAGATGTCACCAACGTGAATGTCAAGCGGTATAATGCAGCGCACCAATATCACTGATTCTGCAACTCCAGATTCTGTTACTCCTCATCCTGCGGTTAATTTGGTTTGGCTGGCTCCTTTTTTGCTGGCGCTTGCTTGGTTTTGGGCCAATATCTTGGCAGTTAAGTGGCTGTTATCCTCGTTTGTTGAGATACCCACACTGTACAAAATAGTAATTGGTTTTCTGATTGTAGCATTAGTAGTGCGATCGAGCGGGAACTCCGTTCGCGCAGCCCTCGAAGAGGATCGCCCGCCGGGATTTTCACCCAATTTCGTTTTGAGGCGAGATCCGCTGCTGTTGATGTTGGGTGCGGGTATTTTCTCGATCGCCCTTCAGTGCATAATTGATATCAAACAAATTAATGTTCTGCTATTTATCCTAGGAACTTACGGGCTGTGCGGCTTATTGGTCGAGCAGAACTTTTGGCGAAAAAACTTGCCAGTTGCTGGCTTGCTGGGTTGTATTTTACCATTTAATAGTCAGTTGAATAGCGGCTTAGGTTTGCCGGCACGAGTGCTCACTGCTCAGGTAGTAGAACAGTTGCTTTCTCTGCTGCACATAGGGGCTATTTCTTCTTACGATATTATCGTTTTGGAAAACGGCATCGCTCACGTTGACGTGCCTTGCAGCGGCATTAAAACTCTCTTAGTGGGAACGATATTTTTGCTTGCTGCTACCTGGCTAGAAGGTCGCAAATTGAGTTTAAAATGGCTTGCAGTATGCGCTGCTAACTTCTTAATGTTGGTGTCTGCTAACGCTTTGCGGGTTGCCGTGCTAGTGCTGGTTGCCCAAGTTTTCCAACAGCCAACTTATGCAGCAATGCTGCACGTACCGCTAGGAATTGTGGGTTTAATCGGCGCTTGCTTCTTAAGTTGGTTGATGCTGCAAAAAGTTCCGAAATTTCACGAAACAAAAGAAAGTGATTTTAACTCGCAACGGGATTTAGAAATACTCAAAAATCAGCCTTTGGCAAAACCGGGACTAATTGTGGCGGTGGCTGTTTTGGGTGCAATTTCTCAATTGTATCATGTAGAAAGTGAAAAATTAGCGATCGCCCCCCTAAAATTTCCCGAATCAATTGTGTCCGAATCAATCCCGCTGAATCCCAGCGAACAAAAATTCTTTGGCAATTACCCCGGCACCCAAACAGAGAAAAAGAGATTTGTGTCAGGCAACTTGCGCGGTTCCATGCTCACAGTAGCCAGCACATCTTGGCAGACTTATCACGCACCGGAACTGTGTTTTGTAGCCAGTGGCATTCCCGTAAATCGAATAGAAATAAAACAGCTAACTCCTGCTGTTAGGGCGCGCTGGCTGTCTCTCAAAGACAACCAACTATCCGCTACATACTGGCTGCAATCTGCACAGCAAACTACCGATAACTTCTTGTCGCGTATCGGCAGCGATCTCACTCACAAAGACCATACTTGGGTGCTAGTTTCCATTTTATTTAACAGTTCGCTACAACCAGAAAATTATGAAGTAAAAAAGTTTGCTAGCAATGTATACGATACCGTTAGCCAAAGCTTAACAGGAGAAATAAATGAAAATTAAACAGGTATTTAATAGACTTTTTCAAACAATCTTTTGGGTGTGGAATTTGACTTGTTTATCGATTGTTTACTTGGGAATTTTGCCGATTATAGGAGTGCCATTAATTAAAGCGACAATCGATGGCATTATCCCGCTAGAGTTTTCTTTGACGATGGCAGCTACGATCGCAGTACCCACTGTATGTACAGTAATAGGAGCTAGGCGTTTTAGCAAGCAACCCCTACAGCTAATGCGCTGGTTTTACGGCGTAGAAGCACCGCTATTTTTGCTGTGTTTGCTCCGCTTGTTCCTGCTGCGAGAACTCACCCCAGCTAGTTATCAAATCATCGCGACTATTGCTTTGTGCATTGCAGCATTTTTAGTGGAAATGCTGTACGGATATCTGGGTAAAAAAGAAAATGTTCAAAATCTCTCAGATTCCCAGAATTTCCATAATAAACAGCCTCGTTTTTTCAGGCTAATCGGAGAAAAACGAAGTGCGTGGTTGCAATTAGGATGCCACAGTTTAATGCTAGTAGTTGGCCTTTGGGCGGCAACATTGCTGATGTATTACGCTGTACCTGTGGCATTGTATACACTTTATGGATTCTTCACTGTAGTCATTGAATTTTTCAAATTTACATGGATATCAGCATTGTGGGATATCTTTAGATACGGGGAGTGGATCTGGGGTTTAATTTGGATACCGCTATCGTTTATATTGTTTGGTTTAACCTGTAGCTTGTTCGTGGTCATGCCTTCGCTGTACGGCTTTCTATACCTTCATTCCGGGCGGAAAATATGGCAGAGTTTTGCTGCACAATACGGGAAAAATAAAGCGATAATCGGAAGTTTAGGAGTAATAGCAGCTTGGCTGGCTATTTTCTCCGCTTTGCAGCAGCAGCCACAAGTTGCAGCACTGAAAATGTTGGCAACTCCCCCCGCAAATGACACGGTTCGCCAAACTTTATTAGCCAAATCTAATGCGATTCGATCGGGGTTAGTTAACGCTTATTTGTCTCCTTACCGCTACCTCAGCACTGTGGGAGAAAACAACCACATTTATGAGATGTACAAAAATAGTTTGAATTTGCCTGACGGAGCAGCTCAAACGGTGCAGAACAGCTATAATTTTTTAATGTCGCCGTTTTTGTATCAAGGCTCTAGTGCTGATGTGGAAAAAGCCGAAAAACTCTACGGCGAATTCTTCGATACGGAACTGCAAAAAGGCGACAGAGAAGCAGTAAAACACGCGGTACAGTCAACATCAAACCGGGAAGAAGCTAAAGCAGGTTTGCTGAATGTCAATCAAGAAAAAGTATGGTTGCAGTCGCAAGAAGTGACAGTCAAAGAAAACGGTGACTGGGCTGACGTTCAACTTTACGAAGTTTACAAAAATCAAACGCCGAACTTGCAAGAAGTATTCTACTACTTTTCGCTGCCGGAAAGCGCCGCAGTTACAGGAGTTTGGCTGGGAGATACTGGCGATTTAAACAAACGTTTTGTATTTACAGTATCGCCTCGCGGTGCAGCCCAACAAGTCTACAATCAACAGGTGAGAGAAAGAGTAGATCCGGCTTTGCTAGAACAAATTGGTCCCAAACAATACCGCTTGCGGGCTTTTCCAATCCCACCTAAACGAGAATTCACCCAAACTCAAGGGCCAACGGAAATGCACCTGTGGCTTACTTACAAAGTCATGCGCCAGCCGCAGGGTTGGGCGATGCCTGTTTTGGCTGAAAAACGCAACATTTTTTGGAACCAAAATACTCGCCGCACGATCGCCGGGAAAGAGGTAAAATACCGCGGGAAAGAAGCAAGAGAAACTTGGCTGCCACCCTTTTTGCCCGCAGTCGCACAGCAACCGCTAACAGCGCAGCAGGCGGTTCTACCGGGAGGAAATATCATTTCTGTTAAGCCACTGGCTGATGCAAATTACTCGCTACCGCAAGGCAAAAAATTTGCAGTTATTCTCGATACTTCCCGCAGCATGGCGGCGGAAACTAAGGAAGTAAAAGAGAATTTTGAATGGTTGAAAGCTAATACAGCCAGCAAAAATGCTGTTGATTTGTATATAGCCAGCGCTGCGGGAATGCCACCTAAGTTTGTGGAAGATGTACGCAATTTCGATGCCGCAAAGGTGACATTTTATGGTACGCTCCAGCTCAAAGATATGCTCCAACAGTTTACACAGTTGCGGGGCGATAAAAGTTACGATAGTGTATTTTTGGTGAGCGATCGCCATAGTTACGAATTGTCGGACGATCGCAAACCTAAACTTTTCATCTCTGCACCCCTATGGACAGTGCATTTGGGAGGTTTGCCCCCCGGCTACGACGACGCAACTTTAAAGGTGATTCAAGATAGCGGCGGTGGAGTTGCTACGGATATGAAAGAGGCGATGCAGCGAGTAGCAACCACAGCAGCTTCCGGCCCATCTACAGTTAGCGTTGTTGACGGCTATGCTTGGAGTTATGCCAAAACCCCGCAGTCGAAAAAAACCGCCAAATCGGCGGCAGTTGTAGAGTCCAAAAATGCCGGAAATGAAGGCTTTAAACCGATAGCTGCGCGCCAGTTGATAACTGCACTTAGCAAGCAGAAAAGTTCCAATCAACTGACGCAACTGGATGCGATGCACGCTGTAGCTAAAAATTTCAAAGTGGTGACGCCTTATTCTTCGATGATTGTGTTAGTTAATGACGCGCAAAGGGAGCAGCTAAAAGCAGCGGAAGCTAAGAGCGATCGATTTGAACGGGAGGTAGAATCGGGTAAGGAGGAGTTAACTAAGCCGAATAATCCTCTTAATGTTTCGGGGGTTCCTGAGCCCGAAGAATGGCTGCTGTTGGCGGTAGGTGCGATCGGGCTTTTGGTGGTTTTCCTCCGTCAGCGGGGTGCGAAAACGGTAGGTTGAAATTTAATCCGGGTTGGCTACTCCCTCAATAGACATCTCCAAAATAGTAACAATTCGTGATAAGATCCCATCCTCAAGCTTTTTTGACACAGAAACATGAGCGACATACTAAATCATATTGAAGAGCATCCTAAAGAAACACAGCGATTAATTGGCTTGGATTATGAGCAGTTACAACAATTAATTCAAAACGCGGAACGATTACATCATGAAAAACAAGCTTTACTAGAATCAAAGAAAGTTAGACTTATTGCTGGTGGAGGCGGTAGAAAACCCAAACTATCTAGGGGCGAACAAATAATTTTAACATTGGTCTATCTGAGGCATATGACAACATTTCAACTTCTGGGCATCCAGTTTGGAGTAAGTGAGTCTACAGCTAATGATACATTTAACTATTGGTTGCCTAAATTGCGAGAATTGCTACCATGTAGCTTACTTGAACAAG